>CAYGHF010000060.1:0-4306 GCA_964349795.1 uncultured Saccharimonas sp. (SeqCode)
TGACGGGGCAACCACTACACGCCTTTGATTTTGACAAAATAGCAGTCAACGGCAAGGCAAACATTGTTGTCAGAAACCCCAATAAGGGCGAGAAGATGACTCTGCTGGACGGCAAAGAAATTGAGCCAAGGGCAGAAGCAATTTTGATTTGTGATCAGGACAAGCCTATAGCGCTCGGTGGTGTTATGGGCGGCAACAACTCTGAAATTGACGAAAACACCAAACGTATCATCATTGAATCTGCCAATTTTGACATGTATAACATCCGTAAAACTAGCATGGAGCATGGTATTTTTACCGACGCTGTAACTCGTTTTAACAAAGGTCAGGCACCGCAGCAATGCCAGCCGGTTCTGGATTATGCCATAAAGATGGTGTTTGACGTCTGCACAGATGCCAATCTAGCAGCAAAGCCGATAGACTCGTACCCTAAGGAAATGCAAAACCAGAGTGTCGCCGTTTCAGCAGACTTTGTGAATAAGCGGTTGGGTACAAAATTAAGCCTGAAAGAAATGGCAAAACTGCTAGAAAACGTAGAGTTCAAGATAAAGACCGTACCCGCCGATAAAACACGGCTGCATGTCCAAGCACCGTTTTGGCGAACTGATATCGAGATACCAGAAGATATAGTCGAAGAGATTGGGCGACTTTATGGCTATGATCATTTGCCGTTAGAGCTACCAAGACGCAGTATTCAGCCAACTAGTCGCAATCAGCTACTTGATTTTCAAGACAGTGTTCGGCGCACACTGTCTGCAGCTGGTGCAAATGAAGTGCTGACTTATACTTTTGTACACGGCAATTTGCTTGAAAAAGTGGGTCAAGATCCTAAAGACGCCTTCAAGTTATCGAATGCCATTAGCCCAGAATTGCAGTATTATCGCCTTAGCTTGCTTCCCAGCCTCTTAGAAAAAGTCCATTTAAATCTAAAGAGCGATAGGGTGCGTAGCGAGGACAATGAGTTTACACTGTTTGAGATTAACCCAGTACATGCCAAGGGCTTCGTTGATGAAGACGGATTGCCGATAGAAGATAAGCGGTTGGCGCTGGTTTTTGCAGCAGACGCCAAAACTGCAACACGGAAATACCAAGGCGCCGCCTACTACGCGGCCGTAGCCTATCTAGAGGCATTGTTGTCGGGCTTAGGTGTAGAGGCAGTTTTTCATTCCGCTAAGGACCATGCCCCAAAACTCAGTATCAGTAGAGCTGCGGTAGCACCGTTTGACAAAAACCGGACAGCAATTGTAAAAACTCGGACGGGTGAGTTTTTAGGTGAGATTGGTGAGTTTTCCGCTAGCACCAAGCGTAACCTAAAGCTACCGGATTTTGTAGCTGGTTTTGAACTAGACATTACGCAACTTATGAAGGCAGCAACCAGTGATAACTATTTGCCAATGCCAAGGTTCCCAAAAGTCTTCCAAGATATAACATTGCGAGTACCAAGTGATGTAAGCTATGGTGATTTGTACGGGTTACTAGAGGAAAAATTGGTTGAAATACAACCATCAGGCGCTTTCTCAGTGCTTGGACAGCCCAGTATTTATCAGTCAAATGATGATAAAACCCACAAGAATGTAACGCTGCGCCTATGGATAAGCCATTTTGACCGGACGCTTAAAGCCGAAGAGGTAAATAAACTGTTGGATGATCTGGCAGAGCAGGCTAGCGACAAGTTTGCTGCCCAGCGCATTTAACCCCTTGCATTATCATGTCAAAAGTACTACAATAGCTCAGCTTCTTTGTTGAGCGCTATTTTTTTGTTCCATTGAACGCACATTAACAGGTGTAACAATATTTCCGGCCGAGTTGTTTCCTTGCGGGGAAAGACAGCGTTGTTTAGTCATAGCTTATGTGACTAGCCATCGTTGTCTTTATGTAAGACACAACTCCCGCACACGTAGCATAGTTTGGTGTATGCACTCGACTATTAATCGAGAGATCGTAGGTTCAAATCCTACCGTGTGTACAAGGTTCAACACATTCGTGTGTACCCCCATGCTCATGGGTGTGTTGGACCGATTTACTAACAGCAGATAGACCAAGGGAGATTTATTTCCTTGAGAAGTCGGTTGTTATCCTGAGATGAAGCGTAGACGTACGCATCGTGGTCAACACCACTATACCTCGGGAATTTCTGAGAGCACCTTTTTGGCAGCAGGTAGTCTGTGACGCTTTGTCGAGCAGATCACTGTTATGCGCCATTTGGTGCTCCTACAGCGCGGGCTGGGGAAGGCAGGGCGGTTGCCTTCTAGACGGAACGAAATGAGGTTCACCACCCCTCACTTTCTGACCTCCACTGCACTCTGCAGTGTATCCCAGCCCGCGTCAATCGCATTTGTTGTCGGAGACCGCCGATTTATTTTTTGCCTTTTGGCTAAATAAATCTGTTACACCTGTTCGTCTCCCAAAGTTTATGAACCAAGTTCATAGGTTTTGGGAGATGGCTATATCAGCTACAATAGCATTTACATGAATCATATTTTTAAAATCTTGCGCTCCGCTAAAGAGCTTTGGCGCTACTACCTAGCCATCAGTATATTTACCATTTTGCTGAGTTTGATGGGGTTGCTGCAACCGTTGTTATCGGGCTGGGCAATCGATGAAATTAGAAAGGGTACCGATGCTAGCGTCAAGTACGTTGCCATTTTAGCCACTTTGATTTTTGTAATGGACCTACTTGGTACTTTATTCAGTAACGTTGGTGGCTATCTGGGTGATCAGATGTCGGCCAAGCTGAATAAATCTCTCTGCAGCCGTTATTATGAACATTTGCTGAGTTTACCTCAGCGATATTTTGACACTGAGCTGTCGGGCAAGATTATCAACCGGCTGAGCCGTTCTATCACACAGATAACCAACTTCATGCAGATGATGAGCAACAACTTTCTGCAGTTTATATTTAGCACCATATTTGCACTGTTTGTGGTGGCGATTTATAGCTGGCAAGTCGCTCTGATGCTGTTCGCGCTGTATCCAATTTATGTTTGGATGACATTTCGTAGCAGCAGTAAGTGGCAGAAATACCAGACAAAGAAAAATCTGCATACAGATATTGCCAGTGGTCGCTTTGCCGAAGCTATCGGTCAGGTAAAAGTGGTAAAGAGCTTCATTCAAGAAAAAGCAGAGATAGCTTTCTTTAACAAGCATATGGAAACCGTGGTCAAGACCAATCGGCCACAGTCTGACTTTTGGCACAAACGCGACGTGGAAAGACGGCTGGTGCTGAATGTAATTTTCTTTGGTGTTTATATGTACATATTTGTTCAGGGCGCTAAAGGCGTATTTACCCCTGGACAGGCAGTGGCGCTGATACTTTATGCCATGCAAATTCGTATCCCGATTTTTACCATCAGTTTCTTGGTTGAAAATACCCAACGAGCTATCAGTGACAGTAGGGACTACTTTGAGATTATGGAACTCGAGCCGCAGATAGAAGATTCACTTGGCGCTAAAATGCTTGCTGTGCCAAGCGGTGAAATAAGCTTTGAAAATGTGTCTTTTGCTTACGATAAAGTTCCGGTTCTGAAGACGATCAATTTTAATATCAAACCGGACACTAAGATTGCTTTAGTTGGTGAAAGTGGTGAAGGCAAAACCACGCTGACAAATCTACTAATGCGTTTGTATGAACCGCAAGGCGGCAAAATATTAATCGATGGGCAAGACATAAATAAGGTGACCCAGAAATCGCTCAGGGAGAATATTGGTGTAGTTTTTCAGGACCCAGCTCTATTCAGTGGGACAATTTTCGAGAACGTCGCTTACGCCAAACCAAATGCCACAAAAGAGGAAGTCGAGACAGCGGCTAGAGCAGCTAATGCTCACGAATTTGTCGAGAAACTAGCAGACGGCTACCAGACAGAGATTGGCGAACGTGGTCTAAAGCTAAGTGGTGGCCAGAAACAGCGCATAGCTATCGCAAGGGCTTTGCTAAAAAACGCGCCCATTCTTATCTTGGATGAGGCGACAAGCAGTCTAGATAGTAAAAGCGAGGCAATGGTACAGGGGGCTTTGGAAAGACTGATGAAAGGTCGCACGACTATTATTATCGCCCATAGGTTGAGCACCATTCAGCATGTCGATGAGATTATATCTATCAGAAATGGTGGCATTGAAGAAATCGGCAGTCCTGAGGAGTTAGCCAAGTCGAAAGGTATTTACGCGCAGCTACTTGCCTTGCAGCTCGGCGGCAGTGAAAAAACCAAAAGGCAGCTTCAGGCCTACGAAATCGCTGGCTAACCCCAAAACTTCAGGTTATATAGGACTTTCGCACCTTATCGCAGCAACAGGTCACACCTGACTGGCT
>CAYGHF010000061.1:0-4265 GCA_964349795.1 uncultured Saccharimonas sp. (SeqCode)
CTGCTGACATCATTTTTACATGACCCATATAGTGTATGGAGTTATCCCCCATGGAGCATGCGAATACTGGTTCGTGCTCTTTCTTTAGGTGTGGAGCACCCAATATTGTTTTTTCTACATCGATGTAAGAAATAATCTCGTCCACCTGTGTCTTGGAATAGCCTAAAGCTTTAAGGGCACGCGGCACAGTCTGATTGACAATACCCATGGTCCCGCCGCCAACAAGCTTCTTTACCTTAACTAGACCCAGATCTGGTTCAATACCGGTGGTATCACAATCCATCATCAAGCCAATTGTACCGGTAGGTGCCAACACACTGGCTTGCGAGTTACGAACACCGTACAACTCACCAAGCTCAACGGCTTCGTCCCAAGAAGTTGCTGCCGCACTAAGAAGTTCTTCAGACACTAGTCCAGCGTCTATCTTTGATACTTCATCTCTGTGCATCTTTAGTACGTTCAGCATGCCGACACGATCTTTATGAAAACCAGCGAATGGACCAACTCGACGAGCCAACCTAGCACTTGTAGCATACGCCTGCCCTGTCAGTAACGCCGTTATGGCTGCTGCCTGCGCACGACCCTCATCTGAGTCATATGGAAGTCCCTGCGCCATCAGTAGAGCACCTAAGTTTGCATAACCAATGCCTAACTCTCTGTAAGCTCGGGCGTTTTTGCCAATACTCTCTGTTGGGTACTCACTATAGCCAACCAGTATCTCTTGGGCAGTAAAAATTAATTCTACCGTGTGCTTGAAAGATTCAATATCAAAACTAAAATCATCTCTAAGATACTTAAGCAGATTTATTGAAGCCAGATTACAAGCCGAGTTATCTAGGTGCATGTACTCACTACAGGGGTTACTAGCATTTATGCGACCGGCATTTGGTGAAGTGTGCCACTTATTAATTGTAGTGTCGAACTGCATACCAGGATCAGCGCATTCCCATGCCGCCTCTGCAAACTGACGAAACAGCTGCCGAGCTTTAACAGTTTTGACAGTTTTTCTTGAAGTAACTGCCTTCAGATCCCAATCAGCATCGTCTTCTACGGCTTGCATGAAATCATCTGTTACTCTAACTGAGTTATTGGCATTTTGATATTGAACAGAGAAAGAGTCCTTGCCATCAAGTGTCATGTCAAAGCCAGCTTGTTCCAATACACGAGCTTTTCGCTCCTCGATTGCTTTGCACCAGATAAATTCCATTATATCTGGGTGATCAGCATTCAATATAACCATCTTTGCGGCACGGCGCGTCTTGCCACCACTCTTTATTGCACCTGCTGACGAATCAGCACCTCGCATAAAGCTAAGCGGTCCAGAGGCGGTGCCGGCACTTTTACCAAGCTTTTCAGCTGACGATCGTATGGTACTGAGATTAATACCAGATCCAGAACCTCCCTTAAAGATCATGCCCTCTTCTTTATACCAGTTTAGTATTGATGGCATAGTGTCTTCGACTGCCAAAATGAAACAGGCGCTAGCCTGTTGCGAACGACTTGGCGCACCAATATTAAACCAAACTGGGGAGTTAAAGGCAGCTCGCTGGGTAGCTAAAATATATTTCAGCTCTTCTTTAAAATCTGTTGCTTCTGATTCGTTCTCGAAATAACCTTCTTGGACACCTTGGCGTGTAACTGTATCTACAACACGATCAATCAAATCTTTTAGTGACTTCTCTCGATCGTCAGAGCCGGGGGTACCAGTAAAGTACTTTTGGGCAACAATATTGATAGAGTTCAGTGACCAGCCCTCTGGAAATTCAACGTTCTTCTGTTCAAAAACTGGTTTGCCCTTCATGGGGTTGATAATAACTGAGTCTCTTTTGACCCACTTGAGTTGATCGTAACCTTTACTTTTTGGCGGTGTAAAAAGTCGCCTGTGACCCAGGATTGTAGTTTGTCCCATAATACCCTCACTTTTAGTTGATTATATAGTTTTTGTTAGAGTCGCACGATGCTCTCACACTTCGTGCTTGGCTCCCCACGATACTGATAATAAAACAAATGTTTCATCAGTACCAAGGGCAGCCGTCAAAATACTCTATTTTTTGACGTTTGCCGAGGTTTTTCTCTCTCGGATCTGGAGTAACTCCCTCTCGAAGCCAGCGATATCTTTGAAACGTCTGTAGACACTTGCAAATCGCACATAAGCTACTTCGTTGAGTGGTGCCAATCTCTCCATCACCAACTCACCTATCTGGGTTGTTGCTATTTCTTGATCACCGCAAGCTTGAAGTTCTTGTTCAATATCGGTGACCAGTCGTTGCAACTGCAAACTAGTGATTGGTGTTTTTTCGCATGCTCGATATAGGCCAGATAAAAGTTTTTCTCTGTCGAATAGTTCCCTAGTACCGTTATTCTTAACCACAACAACTTGTGGTCTTTCTACCCTTTCATAGGTAGTAAAACGGTGCTGACAACTTGTACACTCACGGCGGCGGCGTATTGCCTCACCATCAGTCACATCACGCGACTCAATAACTTTTGTATCTTCTTCATGGCATCGGCTGCATTTCATTCTGCACCTCCTTAATACCAATCCGTAATAAAACCAGCTTTAAAAAGTGTGTTTTGTATACATATTTTGCTGATCAGATACAGATTTGTGTTCAGTTTCAATGTACGGACACCATAGTTACATATCCTACATATAGCGTCTATACTGGTAATGATAGCTCTACCTATAGCGTTTTGCAAGCAAAATAACGCTGTATTATTTACTCAGCTTTTTTGCCGTCTTTTTCTTCTTTTGATTTATTGCGCTGCTTTTTTAGACGGCGTAAAAATGAGGGTTTTTCTAGTTCATCATCACCCATATCAACAACCGTACTGGACCCAGAATCAGTAGTTGAACCATCGTCATTTGTTGATGATTGGTCTTCACCATCATGATCGAGGGTCCAGATGTTTGGCATTGGTTTGTCTGTATGAAAATCACTATGGTTTTCAGGGTCGTCTTGGAGTTCCATGTCTATGTCTTTTACAACTTCATCATCTTTACCCTGATTTGATAGCGACTGCACAGCACTTGAAGGACGGTCAATATCA
Organism: uncultured Saccharimonas sp. (SeqCode); assembly: GCA_964349795.1. Taxonomy (GTDB): domain Bacteria; phylum Patescibacteriota; class Saccharimonadia; order Saccharimonadales; family OMJO01; genus CAYGHF01. The sequence continues at coordinate 3,052 of CAYGHF010000061.1, forward strand.
TTACTCTTGTTTCGGTTTGAGTAGTAGGCATCGTCAAAACCAGTAGCAACAACGGTAATAATTATTTCACCTTCTAGCTCAGGGTTGATGGTAGCACCAAAGATAATATTGGCATCGGGATCAGCTGCAGCCGTAATTGCCTCTGCGGCTGTGTTAATCTCGTGCATAGACATATCATGTCCACCAATAACGTTAAATAGTATGCCTCGAGCACCGTCTATAGATACTTCCAGTAGTGGCGACTCGACGGCCTGTTGTGCAGCTTGTATGGCACGATTCTCGCCCGATGCGCGACCAATTCCCATAAGTGCAGAACCGGCATTCTTCATCACTGTTTTTACATCTGCAAAGTCTAGGTTTATCAGACCATGTACGGTTATAAGATCTGATATACCCTGCACTCCTTGTCGTAGCACATCATCGGCGACTTTGAAGGCCTCGAGCAACGGAGTTTGCCTGTCAATTGTCTGCAGTAATCTGTCGTTGGGAATTATTATTAGCGTGTCGACTGCCTTGCGAAGGTTCTCAATCGCGACATCGGCATTTCGGCGACGCTTGTCACCTTCAAAAGCGAATGGTTTTGTTGCAAAACCCACAACAAGTGCGCCTGATTCACCAGCTATCTTTGCAACAATATGTCCTGCCCCACTACCAGTACCACCACCTGCACCGATTGTGACGAATACCATATCAGCACCTTCAACGGCTTTTTTAATTGCTTCTATTGATTCTTCGGCTGCCTTTTGACCAACCGATGGTTCGGCGCCAGCGCCTAGTCCTCGTGTTGTATCGCTACCAATGTGTATTTTTGTCTTGGCTTTGGAGTGATGCAACGCCTGTGCGTCTGTATTTACTGCGATGAACTCAACGCCTTCAACACCAGCCTCAACCATTCGGTTCACAGCTGCGCCACCGGCGCCACCAACTCCAATAACCTTAATCCGAGCAAAAGTCTCTATAGCAGGTGCAACTTGCGGCATCTATACAACCCCTTCCTTTCGAAATATCATAGCAGGAGTATACCCCATCTGACATCTAGGTTCAATCAGTAGCGTTTTGCCAGTCACTGCTTCCTTTTACCAGACATCCTTTTGAGGAGGCCCTCAACCAAACCAAACGCACTGCCATTTGGCTTGCCTACGTTGTTATTTTCATGCACTGGGACCAAAAGCATGTCAAGTAGCATTAGCCCAACTGCCGCCGTATATGAAGGG
>CAYGHF010000062.1:0-4182 GCA_964349795.1 uncultured Saccharimonas sp. (SeqCode)
ATTTTATTTACTGCTTATGTCTTGTTTTCCCATTGGCATGAGATACCATACATGTATGGTAAATAAGTCATTTAGCAGCGAACTGGAAGTGTGGCTAAAAAGCAAAGACAGCAAAACTCTTGCCGATCTTGGTGAGGTGTCTGGAGAGAAAAGTTTTGCCATAACGGTGCTGTTTCTCATGTTTTTACCGGCGCTACCACTACCTACCGGTGGCATCACACACATTTTTGAGGTCATAACAATGTTGATTGCCTTTGAAATGATTATTGGCCAGAGGACCATCTGGTTGCCCAACAGATGGAAACAGTTAAAGGTGGGTAAGCGCCTGCGCAGCAAAGTCTTGCCTTTTATGGTGCGAAGAATCAGGTGGTTTGAACATTATTCACGGCCACGGATGAGCAAACTATTAGAAAAACGTGGCTTTGTCATGTTCTCGGGACTGCTTATTTTGGGCTACACGTTGGTTGCATTCATTGCGCCGCCGTTCTCGGGGCTAGACACTCTGCCAGCGCTTGGCGTGGTATCGATAGCGCTTTCGTTGATACTCGAGGATGTCGCGGTGTTTGTCGTCGGAACAGTTATCGGTACATTGGGCGTTGCTTTGGTTATCGGTCTGGGCGCGGCAGTCGTGGAAGCGATTAGCCGACTTCTATAGACGTTTTACTAGCTTAAGGTCTAGTAAATACTCCGTTTTTTCGGTATAATCAGGCAACTCAAGTTTTGAAATGAGGCAGGGAATGGACGAGATAGTTGTTAAGGGTGCTCGTGAGCACAACCTAAAAAATGTAGACGTCACAATCCCCAGAGGTAAACTGGTGGTGATTACTGGTTTGTCAGGTTCTGGCAAGTCTAGTCTTGCCTTTGACACAATTTATGCTGAAGGTCAAAGGCGCTATGTTGAATCGCTTAGTGCCTATGCCAGACAGTTTTTAGGCTTAATGGAAAAACCAGATGTTGATCAGATAGATGGTTTGAGCCCAGCCATTAGCATTGACCAGAAATCTACCAGCCGAAATCCCCGATCGACAGTTGCAACCGTAACAGAAATATATGATTATCTCAGACTATTATTCGCGCGCATCGGTGTACCGCACTGTCCAGTTTGCAACAAGCCGGTTGCTCGTCAAACCTCGGCCGCGATAATTGATCAAGTGGTAGCTTTGTCCGAGGGTACTAAGCTAATGGTGCTTGCACCAGTAGTAATCGACAAAAAAGGTGCTTTTGAGCATGTGCCAGAGCAATTCCAACGAGCCGGCTTTGCGAGGGCTCGTGTCGATGGTGTAGTTTATGCGTTAGATGAATTTCCAGAGCTAGACAAAAACTACAAACACAGTATAGAGGTTGTAGTTGACCGACTGGTAAACGATGAAGCCAGTCGCGGTCGATTGACGCAGAGTGTTGAACAGGCGCTAGACCTCGCCGATGGTCGCCTGAGTATACTTGTAGCCGACACAAATGAGGTTAATGAGTACAGCTTGATGTACGCGTGCATAGACCATCCGGATGTAACTATTCCTGAACTTGAGCCGCGAACATTTAGCTTTAACAGTCCGCATGGTGCCTGCCCAATATGCACTGGTCTTGGCTCCAAGCTTGAAGTCGACCCAGAACTAGTTATCCCAAATGGTCGGTTAACGATCGCTGAAGGAGCTATCCGCCCCTTCAACCGTATAAATGCTGACGCGTGGTACACGAAGAAGATGCAAGCCGTTGCCGACAGACATGGTTTTAGTTTGCATATCCCAACTGCCCAATTGAGGCCAGCCGATTCGCAAAAACTTTTATATGGCACTGGAAATGAAAAATACAAAGTGTCGCTGGGCAGTGGCAGGTCTTTCGAGACCACTTACGAGGGAGTCATACCAAATCTTGAGCGCCGTCACAAAGAAACTGAGAGTGATTTTATGCGCCGTGATATTGAAAGATTCATGCGTGAACGACCTTGTCATGCTTGCAAGGGGCGCAGGCTAAAACCAGAAGTTTTAGCAATTACCGTAAAAAGTCACTCCATTATGGACATCTGCGAACTATCAATCGACGAGGCTCTCAAGCTTTTCACTAGTTTGAAGTTCAACGAAAAAGAAACTCAAATAGGCAAGCAGATATTGAAAGAAATAAATGCTCGACTGAAGTTTATGCAAGACGTTGGGCTAAATTATCTCAATTTGTTACGTAGTGCGGTGACACTTTCTGGTGGTGAAGCGCAGCGCATTCGACTGGCAACGCAGATTGGTTCTGGGCTGATGGGAGTACTTTACGTTTTAGACGAACCGTCAATTGGTTTGCACCAAAGAGATAACGGGCGGTTACTCAAAACACTGATGCACCTCCGTGATTTAGGCAATACCGTGCTAGTGGTCGAGCATGACGAAGATACAATTCGCTCAGCTGATTATTTGTTGGATATTGGACCAGGGGCTGGCATCCATGGTGGATATATTGTTGCAGCCGGAAAACCAGATGAGGTAGCAAAAAATCCAAAGAGCATCACTGGTATGTATTTGCGTGGCGAAAAATTTATTACCATTCCAAAGAAGCGTAGATCAGGAAACGGTAAATCGTTAATTATAAGAGGTGCCAAAGAGAATAATCTAAAAGACATTACTGTTGAGATACCGCTTGGTAAATTGGTGGTGGTGAGTGGTGTGTCAGGCTCGGGTAAGTCTAGTCTGATAAATGACATTTTGGCAAAAGAATTGTCGGCTAGATTGATGCGAGCAAATGCCGTACCTGGACGTCATGATGATATTGAGGGCATCGATCATTTGGATAAGGCAATTATAATTGATCAGTCACCAATTGGTCGTACGCCCCGCTCAAACCCAGCAACCTATACGGGCTTGTTCACGCCAATCCGAGAACTTTTTGCCAGTGTGCCAGAAGCAAAATTACGTGGTTATGGTCCAGGGCGTTTTAGCTTTAATGTTCGGGGGGGTCGCTGTGAAAACTGTTCCGGTGACGGCATCATAAAGATAGAAATGCACTTTTTGCCTGATGTCTATGTAACCTGCGAAGAGTGTAAGGGGCGTCGTTACAATCGAGAAGCTTTAGAGATTCACTACAAGGGCAAAACTATCAGCGATGTTCTAGGGATGACTAGTGAGACTGCTCTTGATTTTTTTGCTAACATTCCAACAATTGCCCGCAAACTACAAACCATGGTTGACGTAGGTTTGGGCTACATCGCGCTAGGACAATCAGCAACAACACTATCTGGTGGTGAGGCGCAACGTGTCAAGTTGGCAACAGAGCTATCACGCCGTGCCACCGGACGAACCTTATATATTCTAGATGAACCAACTACCGGTCTGCACATGGAAGATGTCAGTAAGTTGCTGGGAGTTTTGCATGCGCTGGTTGACACTGGAAACAGTATGATAGTGATTGAACACAACCTAGATGTTATCAAAAACGCCGATTGGCTAATTGATATGGGTCCGGACGGCGGCTATGCTGGTGGTCAAGTCATCGCCGCAGGAACTCCAGAGAAAGTTTCTAAAGTGGTCAGCTCTTACACCGGTCAATTTCTGAAAAATGCTTTGAAGTAGCAGTTACTTTTTTATAGCTCTAAGTATTGAGCGGCGGGCTTTATTAATAAGATGCGTGCGTATTTTGGGGTCTTTTAACAGATGTATTAGCGCCAGTCCAATACTAGCCAATACAACGCCCAGCAGGACAACTTCGATGTATTTGTCCAACCCCGGAATCCGGCTACCAACCCAGTAACCAAGCAGTGGCATGCCAGCGCCCCAGACAATTCCCCCAACGAGGTTAAACATAAAGAATCTCTTGCGATTCATGTTGCCAGCGCCTGCCACAACCGGCGCAAACGTACGCACGATAGGTGTAAATCTAGCTAGTATTATTGTTTTGCCACCATGCAATTCGTAGAACGCCTCAGCCCTTTGGATGTATTCATGCCTAAAAAGCAGGCTGTCTTTTTTTGTAAACAGGCGCTTCCCAGCTCGCTTCCCAATGCTGTAACCCACGTTATCACCAATGACTGCCGCTACTACAATTGCCAAGATTAACCAAAAGATTGATAGTTCGCCCTGACTTGCGGCAAGACCAGCTCCAAATAGCAGTGTGTCGCCGGGCAGAAAAAAACCTACTAGAAGTCCTGATTCGGCAAATACTATCAGTGCGATAAGCAGAATTCCACCGCTTTCAATAAGACTATGT
>CAYGHF010000063.1:0-4156 GCA_964349795.1 uncultured Saccharimonas sp. (SeqCode)
CCACGATCTAGGGTTTTGGAGACCCTTATACTAACCGTTGTACTATGCCCCTTCGAAGTAAGTACAAGAGTTATCTTACGATATTTCAACTGTTTTGTCACTGCACAACTCTTTATCAATTTAGTAAAATCTGTTATACAATGGTGTAATGAGCAAAATACTCTTGATTCGACCAACACTCATCATGCTCTATGGCTTTCCCGGCTCGGGCAAAACCTTTTTTGGGAGGCAATTGGCAAATGATATCAATGCTGCTCACGTGCAGGCTGATCGGTTTCGCTTTGAACTGTTTGAAGAGCCCACTGGTAACAAACAGGAAGATCAAATTGTAAATCAACTTTCAACCTATATGGCTGAGGAATTTCTGAACGCAGGTGTTAGTGTTATTTACGATGCAAATGTGCTTCGGTCTAGACAACGTCGAGAACTGCGTGACCTATCACGAAAGCTAAAAGCTCAAACTCTGTTGATATGGTTGCAGATAGACGCCGAGAGCGCTTTTGCACGTGTCGCCAAGCGCGACAGACGCAAAATTGACGACAAGTACACCGTCAGCTTAGACCGAACGACTTTTGACGATGTGATTGGTCACATGCAAAACCCAAACATGACCGAAGATTATGTAGTTGTCAGTGGAAAACACAATTACCAACCACAGCGAGCAGCAACTTTTAAAAAGTTCTACGATTTGGGTCTCATTGAAACATCGACAGCAACCGACAGACTGGTAAAACCCGGACTTGTGAACTTGATACCAAACCAACTAAGAGGACGAGTTGATCAATCTAGGCGCAATATCCTAATAAGATAATGTCCAAAAAAGTTATCATTCTCCCTGAGATTGGCGAAGTAGTGCTCCAAAAAAGGGATGGCAACAGAAGTTTGCGCATAAGTATTGGCGCTCAAGGAATTGTCCGAGTTACTTTGCCCAAGTGGGCACCATATGAACTGGCTCGAAGGTTTGCCATTTCGAAATCAAGCTGGATATTGGAGCATCGAACTATCCAAACCGACATTAGGCAAGGTGCGAGGGTGGGAAAAGCTCATGTTATTGAATACATCAGCGGTGCCGGCAGTGCACCGCGAACAACACTGACTGGTAACAGTATTCGTGTACATTTGCCCCTAAACATGCCCCATCATGATCCAAAAGCTCAAATTGCGGCAAGAAAAGGTGCTGTTAGGGCTATGAAAAAGGAGGCCGAACAACTTTTGCCACAACGTCTCAAAGAATTTGCCGAAAAATACGATTTTAGTTACAAAAGCGTGGTTATAAAACGATTATCTACTCGGTGGGGCACATGTGATAGCCAAAAGAACATTGCCCTCAACTGTTATCTGATGCAGCTGCCTTGGCACTTAATTGACTATGTTCTACTGCACGAACTCGTGCACACAAGAGTAATGGCGCATGGCGCCGGCTTTTGGAAGGAACTGGGCAACTACGTTCCAAACCTCGCAAGCGTTCGCAAGGAGATTCGAAAAACTCACCCCTCACTCTGATATAGTGCCCAACATGCTTATGCTGTGGCATAATAGCTGTATGCCTGAAGAGACGCCAGCGATACCAACCCAAAACGCCGATCTTGAACGAGAGAGATTGACTAGTCTTATCAATAGCATGGGCGATGGCGTTATTGCCATTGACGAACAAACAAATGTGGTTTTGTACAACGGTGCTGCCCTAAATATTCTGGATATTAATAGCTCAATCACTGATAAGCCTTTGAGCGAAGTGTTAATGCTAATAGATAAAAATAATCAACCTGTTGATGTCAGACAGCTTGTCCTAACCACAAAAACCTCAACTGCGTCTAGGGATTGGCGCATCAAGTACACCGATGATGAAACTATAAATCTGTACATCAGCATCGCGCCCGTACGTTTGGGTTACGGCAAAGAAGGCATGCGAGGCTACGTTGTTTTGCTACGTGATATCACTCGTGAGAAATCACTAGAAGAAGAACGAGATGAATTCATCAGCGTTGTTAGCCACGAACTGAGAACACCTGTTGCCGTTGCCGAAGGCAACGTTAGCAACGCTATGGTGCTGGTTGAGAAAAATGGTGACCTCAATGTGGTCAAAGAATCACTGAAACAAACCTATAATCAAATAGTTTTTTTGTCAGGCATCATAAACGACCTTTCAACTTTATCAAGAGCTGAACGAGGCAAACTAAACGTTGAACTCGAACCAATCAACGTTGTTGAGCTGGTTAATGAGCTAGTGGCAAACTATACCCCAGAAGCACGCAAGAAAAATTTAGAACTGCACGCTTTTCTAGATCCGACGCTAGAAGTTTTGCGCTCCAGCAAGCTCTATGTACGAGAGATACTACAAAATTTCATCACAAATGCCATTAAATACACCGAAACCGGCAATATAGTCGTAGGTGCGCATGCCAAAAATGATGGCGTCCAGTTTTACGTAACTGATACAGGTATCGGAATAAGTAAAACTGATCAAGAAAGAGTATTTGATAGATTTTTTCGCAGCGAGGACTTTCGTACTAGGCAAACCAATGGCACAGGGCTTGGCTTATATGTAACCATGAAATTAGCACGGCTGCTTCACGCCGAAGTAAGCCTAGAGAGTCAACTAGACAAAGGCTCGACCTTTACAATATCGATACCAAACCTCAAATAGTGTCGATATGTTGACTACGCAGAACAGTTGGAGTACTATTGACACGTCGACATCTACAACATTGTAGGTGTTTTTTAATACAAGGAGTCGAAGTGGCGCAGGAAAAGCAAGCCAAAAAACGTATTGTGAAAACGGCTGAAACAGTTCGTCAAAAGGCCGAAAAGGCAGCGAGCACCAAGCCAAAACGCCGCGTTTTGCATGGTACAGCGAGTAAGGTTAGCGCACCCCTACGGGCGCTAAAGCCACTTGGTAAACCTTTTCAAACAAAACCCGTGCGCAAAACTGCTAGTTTTGTAGGCAAGATTGTCTGGCCACGCTTTTTTCGGGACGCGTGGAAAGAGCTACGCCTAGTTGTTTGGCCAAGTCGCAAAGAAACATGGCGATTGACACTAGCTGTATTCTTGTTTGCCTTAATCTTCGGTGCAATTGTTGCCGTCACAGATTTTGGTCTTGATAAACTATTCAGAAACATTATTTTGAAATAATAAGGAGTCCGACGATATGACCAAAAGATACGACACAAATCGGAACTGGTACGCCATTCACACCTATAGTGGTTACGAAGAAAAAGTTGCCGAAAGTATTCGCCAACGCGCCGACAGTTTGGACATGAAGGATAAAATCTTTCAGGTACTTGTACCGAAAGAGAAAATGATAGAAGTAAAGAACGGCAAGCGAAAAGTTGTCGAAAAACGCATTTTTCAGGGTTACGTCATGGTAGAAATGAAAATGAGTGAAGACGCCTGGTACATTGTGCGTAATACTCCATCGGTTACCGGCTTTGTCGGGAGTGGTAGTGAGCCATCACCAATCGAACCAGAAGAGATGGAAAAAATCATGAAACGTATGGGGCGAGAAGAACCCAAGCACAAGATTGACTTCAACATCGGTGAAGTGGTCAACATCATTGATGGTCCTTTCAAGGGCTTTGACGGCTCTATTAACGAAATCGATGCCCAGAAGGGCAAACTCAAGGTACTTGTTAACATGTTTGGGCGCGAGACTCCCGTAGAACTCGACAGCCTACAAGTAAAACGAGTGTAATGCGTCCTTCAACACACGAAGACCATAGGTCGGTTAGCCCTGAACGTGCAGTATTTTTGGCACTCGACGACCATTTTGAACGCGTAACTGACCTAGCAGCGGCGTCACTTCAGGGAGCACTGGGGCTTACTCATCCACCTCGAGAATTAGGTACTTACGAAGCTAGCCTACTAAAAAAACATCGGGCAAGACTTGCCGAATCTGCCGAACAAGTGGGAAACATTTTAGCTGCCCGCAGTGTTGAATGGGAACCTTTCCAACTACATCAGGTATATTTTGCTATGCTTCATAGCTGTGGTGTCGTGGTGGAGCCACTAGCAGAGCTAGCCGAAGCCGCTATTGAGCAAACGGAGTAGACAGATAAGCCCAACTCACGCGCACTACTGTCTATTGACTACCGAACTACTAAAGGTGTACTCTTTGCGCAGAATTAGTGATATACGGAGAAGATGACATGTTACAAAA
>CAYGHF010000064.1:0-4130 GCA_964349795.1 uncultured Saccharimonas sp. (SeqCode)
CTCCGGTGGTGGTGGCGGTAGTATTTTTGCACTTTGGGGCTACGCAGTCGCATTTGTTTGTAGCTGGTTCATGAAGTTGCCGAAACCATTCAACTACATTTTGAGCTATGCTTTTGCTTTCGTGTCAGTGGTGGTCTCATTCAAGTTCCCATTTGGGTTAATCTTTGCGGCCGCAGCGGCGATAGGTGCCACCGCGGGTATATCCGGCAAAATAAGCGGCATTTATAAGTATGCTAAAAACCATCGTAAGGTGGCAAAAGAGCTTAAGAAGTCAGCGGTTAAAGACACGCAGTGGGATTGGCAAACCCTCAAAACAGACGTCGAGAAGTTGTTTTATACATTTCAGAGTGATTGGAGCAAATTTAATCTGGCAGGCATGCAAACATATACAACGCCAGTCTACTTTACTAGGACGCAGTTAATGCTGAAGTCATTAAAGGACATGGGCCGTGAAAACCGTATGAGTGAAGTAAAGATTGTAAATATGGTGCCAGCAAATTTTAGTGATTACCCAGATGATAAACACGATTCTATTAGTGTTGCGATTGTTGCCAAGGCAAAGGACGAACTATGGGAGGGCGATGAACGGTTGTATGTAGACAAAAGCAGCTTCTTTGAAGAATGGCGACTGGTGAGAAATCAAAAAGACGATGGTTGGCTTCTGGACAATATTGTGCAACGCGGAACCCAAACTCCTTATCGGGAAACGGCTAAACTACTGACTTTTGCCAACCAGAATAACTTTGTTTACAGTGGCGACTTCGGGTGGTTATTACTGCCAAAAAGAGGTCAGCTATTCTCCAGCGCTACGTTTAAGAATTCAGATATAAACAGCCACGTTATTGGTATATATAGGAACGTCCTTGTCCAGTTTTATTCATATACTCAGTCAAAAAATCAGACGAGTGGTGCACAAACCATTGCCCAAGCAACAGTGCCCAAAAACTATGGCAACATTGTGGTTAGACGCAAGACATGGTGGCGCTTTTGGACACCTGGCAAATTGACGAGAGTGGTGCCAGAGTGGGGAGATTTCAACAAAAAGTATGATGTATTTGCTAGTGATATAGAGCGAGTAACCAGTCTAGAGTTATTGCACCCAGCTTTTATGGTCAAGCTAGAAGCTTTGCCATTCAAAACAAGCATTGAGGTAGTAGACAACAACGTATATTTCTACACCGACGACAGAAAAGCCGACTATCAATCAATGCTAAAACTTCTGCATGAAGCCTTTGATGAAATGAAGCTGTAGTATAGTGGCTATGGTTATGTAAAAACTTCATGGTATTCTTTAATTCCGCTGGTTGGAAGTGGCGTAGCGTATGGTATTTTATAAAAGGAGACACATATGGCAAAGATTGAAAGAAAAGAAGTGATAGTTTCATTACCGGTCATGCATGCGCCAAAGTGGTTGCAGGGATTTTTGGACTTTGTGCGTGAACAGGGCGTTGTTGGTCTGGCGGTTGGTTTAGTGCTTGGTGTTGCGGCCAAGAGCGTGATTGATTCACTAGTAAATAACGTGTTCAACCCACTAATTGGCATGTTTGGCGACGGTAGCCGCTTAGACAACAAGTTTGTTTGCCTGAAATCTCTTGATGAAACGTGCATGAACAAATTGGGGTACGGTGCATTCCTCAGTGACATCCTCAGTTTCGTTATCGTGGCGGCGGTCGTTTACTTTGTAGTAAAAGGCCTCAAACTCGATAAGTTAGACAAAAAGAAGGACTAAGGTTAGCAAGGTGGCTCAACAGTTAAACAAGTTGCTTACAGATGAACAAAAGGCGGTGTTGCTAGAAAAGGCTACTGAGCAGCCATTTACGGGCAAGTTTTTGCACAATAAAGATCAGGGTATGTATCGCTGTGCCAATTGTGGACATGAACTTTTTAGTTCAGATACAAAGTTTGACAGCGGCAGTGGTTGGCCAAGTTTCTATGACGTGGCAAAGAGTGGAGCAGTCAAGTTAGAAGACGATGATAGTCATGGTATGCACCGTGTGGAGGCAGTTTGTGCCAATTGCGGTGGACATCTTGGTCATGTCTTTGACGATGGGCCAAAAGACACAACTGGCAAACGCTACTGCATCAACTCAGCTTGCCTAGACTTCAAACCAAAGTCATAAACCGAAGAATTCTTCGAGGGTTTGGACAGCTTGCTTGCTCATTTCAGTGGCTAACTCGACACCAATGTAGCGGATGTGCCACGGTTCGGCACGGTAGCCCGTCACAGCCTCTTTGCCGGCAACATAGCGAATAATAAAACCGTATTTGTAGGCGTTGGCAGCTACCCATTTGCCCTCACGGGTGTTGCCAAAGCAATCTTCTATGCCACAGCCACCACCACCGATGTCTATGGCTAGTCCTGTTTGATGTTCACTTTTGCCGGGCTGTGCGCTTTGGGTGTCGGCGATGGCTTTGCCGTTTGCGGCAACCTCACGGTTGTAGACTGTCACCTGAGTTGCGTATGAACGAAAACTACTGAGTGGTTTGAGAATTAGTTTCTCTTTTGCGGCAGCGGAAAACATCGTAGTCAGGGCAGTTGCCGCCTCCTTTCGAAGCTGTTGGTTGCCACCAACGTTACTGAGGTCAGTAGGGGCGTAGGTGAGGGGGTTGAGCGGGCGTGATTTGTTCACTACTACCCAAATACTAGCTGGGTCAGTTGTTGAATGTTTATTTTTATCAAAACTAGGTGTAGTCACGCTGGCTTTAGTATCTTTTTGGCTAAATAACCCCCCCGGCGCATCAATTTTTTTAGAGAATAAGAATATGAATAAGATTATTAGGCCAACTGCTAAAAATATCGTGCGTCGATGTTTTTTCACCACTCTATTATAGCTGATGGCATGAAACCTAAGGTATACTACCTGCATAATGGCTGAGTTTGATAAAAAACAAATCCCCACCAAATTACTCTGGGTAGACCTAGAAATGACTGGGCTGGACTCTGCTAGGGACGTGATTTTAGAGATTGCTGCTGAAATAACAGATTTCAACTTCAAAACGCTCGGCAGTTATGAAGCCAGAATCCGCCAGAAGCGTGAAGTAGTACTGGAACGGATGCAGAAGAATATTTGGTGGCGTGACTATCCGGAAAATCGAGATGATTTTATCAGTAATCTCGATAAAGCCAAGCCGCAAACAGAAGTTGAACAAGAAATGATTACATTTGTGGCGCAGCATTTTGGCGAAGACCCCGCAATATTGGCAGGCAACTCAATCCACAATGACAGACTATTTATAAAACAGTGGATGCCGGCGCTGGATCTAAAATTGCACTATCGCATGCTCGACGTAACGTCATGGAAGATTGTTATGCAAGGCAAACACGGTGTGGATTTTGAGAAAAAAGAAGTCCACCGTGCCTTCGATGACATACAGGCGAGTATTGCCGAGCTGCAAAATTATCTAGATTGGTTCAAACAGGATGATAAGTCATAAAACAGTAGAAGAGTATGTGCTAAGCATGCCAAACGCCAAACTAGATTATCCGTTTGGCGAGGAAGTGGCCGTATACAAAGTGAGTGGCAAAATGTTCGCTTTAATTGCGGAAAAGAAAACGCCAGTCACTATCAGTCTAAAGTGCGACCCACAGCTATCCAAAATATTGCGTGCCAAATACGAAACTGTTTTGGAAGGCTATCATTTGAACAAAAAGCATTGGAACACAATTATTCTGACAGGGCAGTTGCCTTGGGAAGAAGTTCAAGGACTGATTCGTCACAGCTATGACCTAGTTGTTGGCAACAAGAATGCCGTCCCCACATCTGATTAGGCGTCTTTTTAGCAATGAAGCAAACCTTCGTTCCATTTTCCAACTAGTTTCACCGCTACTGCGTAGCTGATGTGAGTTACTTTCTTGTGTGAACAAGAAAGTAACCAAAGAAATCACAGGCGCTGGTCATTCTTTACGACTTCATTGTAGAAATACACAAAGCTTCAGACAACTCCCTTTGGTCGGGCTAAAGCCTGAGTCTTCAGCAGTTTTTGTGTTTTATACATTCACTCATCAGGAATGCCCAGAGCCTGAGCTGCCTGTGGCCTTTTGTGCTACTTTTACCAACGCAAAAGTAGGATAGATTTGATTTCTTCTCCAAAGGAAGCTTTTATTCAGCAGTACCCAGCAAGGAGTCAAC
>CAYGHF010000065.1:0-4063 GCA_964349795.1 uncultured Saccharimonas sp. (SeqCode)
GTTTTGAACTATTTGTGAACGACAGTGCTCCAACAAGAGGCAGAAAGTACAGGCTAGATGACCCTGAGATGACACTGCTGTTCTGGCAAGACGATGACGACACTACTGAGGGGCCCGAAGAACTCAAAGAACTCGAAGGTCGAGTAGATCAAGCAGATAAAAAGGCGGATACCAGAGGTAAAATTATCGACTACCAAAAGGGCAAAATCCTCTTCGAAGATGGAAGTAACCTATTGCTCGAAACGCTCGGACGGCAACAGGCCTTTTACTTTCTTCGGGAGCAGGGGTTCATCGGAATTAAAAATCTCGTACAAAAAGTATCGGACTCCACTGGACTGCGCAGGTCAGAAGCAGAAAAAGAAGTGCGTGCAATGTTGGCCCAGCTGGGTGACCGCGTACACAGGTACTACAGTTCTAAGCGCAGTAAATTGATACTCAGTCTACGATAAGTTCCATTTGGCGCAAGGACTAGATGTTAGCCCTGAATCGGGTCTTTGGACAGGCAGCCGGGAGTTATTTCTTTTGACTCGTTATATAGGCTGGTGTCGCCACGATATTCTTGCCAAGATTTTTTGAGAGCATTTATTTTTTTGATAGTCTCGTCTTTTATAGAATCATCCAGATAATCAAACGGACAAAGGTGATATGGTGGGTTGCCGCCCTTTAGCACCCCAATCTCTACCAAGCCCATACCGGCGTAGTTTCTGGCATCATAGTCGCTCACTTCGGCAATTACTTGACCTGCCTTAACTTTGTCGCCCTTTTTGACCAGCACATTTATGACGTGCTCTGTTTCGAATATCAGTTCGCTACCTTCGCCCTGCACCATCACGCTGTAGTCGTTGCTGTAAAGTTTTGGCACGTTGTAGACTTCTCCGTCAATCAGCGAGTAGACTTTTGAACCAAGCGGCAAAATAAATGTTGGTTGGGGACTGGCTTTGTCTTTACCATCAGGTGTATTGGCGCCCGATATGACATAGGCGTAATCGGTAAATAATAGTTGTATGCCAGATGTAAATTTAGTCTTTGTAAAAACAAAATCACCGGCTTTGTTGGTAGCAGGGTCGTATGTACCTAGGTTTACGCCTAAATGTTTGATCTTGACTTCGGGTTTTTTGGTATCTTTGGCAGCTTCCTTAGTAGTCGACGTAGCTGTATTTTCGGTTTTTTTATCGGAATTTTTGCTAAGTACAAAATATCCTACGCCACCTATCGCGGCAATTACTATGACAATAATCAGTGCTTCTATCAGTGCAAAGCCATTTTGGGTGAGTTTTTTATTCATAGCACTATAGTAAAACGCTTATGTTAAAAATACAACTCCGAACAAACCAAGGTTTGGGAGTTGGGCTATCTGGTTAACTAAAAACAGCACCGTCTTGATGACAGTGCTGTTTGTTGGCGGAAAGGCTACTTCCAGCCAAAGGCCTGGCTCAGTATCCACAGCGTAAACGCCGCAGAAATAAAGAACAGACCCAGACCAACTGGGCTGCCCCAGCTAAACCACGAACCCCACGAGCGCCAATGCTTCAGATGGTCCTCGTAGTTCCAGTCGTAGTCCTTTTCGTAGTCTTTTGGACTTTTGCGTTTGTCTTGCATAGCAAATCCTTTGTTAATTGATGAGAGCCTGTCCCCGCGAGGGTTCGACGATGCCCCTGAGCGGCGCAAACCTACTCATTCATCAGTAGTCATGAGTGTCCAGCCACGATTGTTCGCCGAATGAGCAGCGCATGGCTATAGTGGGACGACCACATTATCAATATTTAAGCACAAACTAGCAGATGTGACAAAACCACGCCAATGTCCCCGAAAATTCCGGTCTGATGCAGCATTATTGCTACGAAATTAAAACGTTACTTCTTAGAAGTTAAGTCTTTCAGCTCACGCAATCGTGTAAGCAGGTATAGGCTAATTTCAATCGTCATGTTTTTGCCTATTCTCGCATCCTCTCTGCGTGACTTAATTCGATGTGTACCATCATTAGATAAGAAGTGTCTATGAGCAACGACTAAGTCGGCCATATCATATGAAACAAGCTTGTTTTTCTTAAAAAACTTTGCTGCATTTTCTGAATCTTTGCCATCAATTTTTGTCTTTGGGTCAATCTCTTTAGCGATTTGTTCGTACAGTCTCTCAGTGAATGCGCGCATTGCAGCCATGGCATCTCTATACTTCATGGGTTCGTTTGCTTGCTGAACTAGGTTATCAATATGTCTTAGGGCCTCGCTCAGGTCTAGAGGAAAACCGATTGCGCCTATGACTTCAATTACTTTCTCCTCGTCGACGTTCAGTTCAGGATTGTAAGCAGTATCAATTTGTTTAGCAAAATGTCGAGTGAATATTTCGTTAGCTTTTTCTCTTAGAAACTCAATGTAGCCATCCGTTTGACGATATAAGCTTGGATATTCTCTCCTCTTTTTGCCGCGCGGTGTTTCAGCTGAATAATATGCAGAGCACCAGTCAAGGATTAGCTCTGAGTCGTCCTCCTGAAATAAGTCAGGTCGATACGTCATAGCTTGCGCAATTCCAAGAATGCAGTGCATTTCAGCACCATTTCCATCATCTTGGCCGAGCGTACTATCTAAAGCATCCACAAGCATTTTTATACGGTCTGTATGAACAAAGTAAAGCGTCACGACTTCCACTAATTGTTTTTTATAATCATCAGTTAAGTAGCCTTGCAACAATTTATGAAAGTCGCGAAGTCCGGACTCGTTTAGCTGCTGCGAAAACTTAATTAGAAGTTCTGCGTGCTTGTTGTCTAGCTGAAAATCTTGCGGCTCATCATCTACTACGCCTGATGCCTTGGGATTGCCACGTCGGATGCGCTCCTCGTTAACACACTCATAGTTTCGTTTTTTCTCGTCGGTAGTTAAGCTGTTGCTGATAAGAGCTTTTACTCTTTTTATAATCTTCTTGTCCATATGCTTCTCCAGTTACCTACTATTGTACGTATTTTTCAATCATTACGCATCAATGAGTTCTAGGGTCGGAGTTCTAGGGTCGGACCCTTAACAGATGACAATTACGCAAATTACGGTAACTAGCCTGTTATTACTCCATACATTCGCGCAATATTATTAGCTACGACACCCCCGATCATGGAAACTTTTCTAAGTGTCAAATTGGTAGATGGCAATTTGTTCGGCTAGATAACTACAACTTTGTATTTCAAATGGAGGTACGAGCCTTTAAGCTTATCGACACTCACCAACTCTAGTTGTTTTAGCAATTTTAAATCATCGATGGTCTCTAACGATTTACCATCGAGCAGAGTTGGCGTAGCAGCACCGCCGACCATAACCGGGGCAACTACTAATGAAACTAGGTTTATAAGCCCACTTCTCATCAGCTCAGCATTCATTTCACCTCCAGACTGGATCGTTAATTGCTCTACTCCCTCTTGCTTGAGCTTTTCAAAAAGGCTGTAAAAGTCTACTTTGTCGTCATATTGGATAACCTCTAGATTAGAGTCGCTCATTTTCTTAGAGGGATGGTCGCTATTTGTAGTGACTACATATAGCTTCTTTGTTCGCTTGAGTAGGTTTGACACACCTATTTCCGTTAAATGAGGTTTGTTATCGACAATAATAAAACTGACGGGCAATTGGTCGATTTTTTCTTTTTCGTCGTTCCAACCCACTTTTGCCATCACTCGGCCTGTGTTAAACGAAAACAAGTCGGTCTCTTGCTCCAAATCGTAGTATTGTTGCAAACCTTCTTTGACACCACCTACATTTTGTAAATCCTTATCAAAGTCACGCTCATCAGTTGAACCAGTTGATATTTTTCCATCAACCGACATCAGCATAAATAAAGTGGTCGTTGGCAAGTTACTCATACACACCCACAAATAACTACCGAGCTAGACATCTAGCAGCTCCTTAAGTTTCGGAAACTCCTTATACGGCTGATTGTATGTACCTGAACCCATATGACCTTGACCTTCTGCAACAATAAACGTTGCACCTAGTTTTTTTGCTGCTGGACGCGCTTGTTTGTCATCACAACCCCAAGGGTCATTATCGGAGTTAATTATGAGTATTTCATCAGCATTCTTCTT
>CAYGHF010000066.1:0-4043 GCA_964349795.1 uncultured Saccharimonas sp. (SeqCode)
GTTATAGATTGTTCGTATTTGGTGAACTCTTCACGAAGCTTGTTGGTTATCTCGGCTTTCATGTACTCGTTTAACTGAGAAGTTGTCAGCCGTAAATCTTGCTGCAAAAACATGGCATTTTCGCCAATAATTTTCTCAAAATGCAGCCGCCCGCGGTTACGCAATTCCTCACGAAACTCATTGTTGAAGATGTGTTCAACATCGTGTTCAGCCTGTTTCCCGTAGTCGATCGCCGGTATCTGCGGCTTGATAGCAGCCCGAGTTGCCATCCAGATGAAACTGGCCGTCGCGGCTGTTAAACTCCCCAGCACTAAAACTAATTCGCCAACGTTCATTTTTGTGCACCCACCTCTTTAGCCATAAACATTTTGCCTTATCAGTAAATATACCGTAAATAGCCTGTTATGACCAGCCCAAAATAATAGAGCTCTAGCGCGGGTTTAACCACGCCAGATTGAAAAATGTGACAGGCTAAGAAACACCAGTCCCAGCAATCCGACGGCCGCTAAAACGCGCTGAACTGAAGCAAAATGTTTTATTTTTGTCTTTGTCATCTGTACATCCAAGTATACTCCAACACTTCAAGCCCGTAAAATGCTTGCCAAAGTTTTTACGGTTGTCTCAACATCCTTTTGGCTGGTAGCTACCCCCATACTAAAGCGTAAACTAGCCTGCGCTTCAGCGTCAGACAAGCCAATTGCTTTTAGTACATGTGACGGCAAATCGCTACTGGCGCTACAGGCCGATCCGACGGCACATTGTATGCCAAACTCATCGAGTTGCATCATCAAACGCTCGTTGTCTTGGTCAGGTATGGTTATGTGAATATTATTCGGCAAACGCTGTCTAAGAGAGCCGTTTACTTTGACATTTGCGATGGTGGCGGTGGTCAATAGGGCAATAAAATCTGCTTGCAAGGCTTTTACGCGGGCGCTTTCTTTATGTCTGTCAGATTGTACTAGATCAAGAGCTTTGGCAAAGCCAACAATGCCCGCGACATTTTCGGTCCCACTGCGACGACCTTGTTCTTGACCGCCACCCAAAATTTGCGGTTTGAGTTTTGTGCCAGTTTTTACAAACAGAGCTCCGCACTGCTTTGGACCATAGATTTTACCAGCATTTATGGTCATCAAGTCTACTCCCAGTTTATGGACATGAAGGTCTAGCCAAGCAGCGGCTTGGCAAGCATCAGTATGCAAATATATTGGCAGCTTATTCCCGCTGCGTGAGCGAGCTTTCCTAACCTCAGCAACGATACTAGAGATTTCTTTCAACGGCTGTATAGTACCTATTTCATTATTGGCATACATGACGCTGACTAACACCGTTTTGTCATCGATGCACGCCTCTAAAGCCGCAAGATCTATTACTCCATCTTGCTGAACTTTAGCTAGATGTACTTTGTACTGGCTCGCTGGTGCTAAAACCGCCTCGTGTTCAATCGCACTGACAACAATATTCGCGCCCGCAAATTGCTGCATAACACCACTGATAGCAAGGTTGTTAGCTTCACTACCCCCAGCTGTAAACACCACCTCACTGGGTCGAGCACCCAACCAATGCGCCACTTCTTCTCGAGCTTTGGACAGATCAGCCGCAACTTGCTTGCCGGCTAAATATTGCGCCGATGGATTATGGAAGCGATCCGACAAATACCGCTCCATAGCCTTTGTTACGAGTGGATGCATCGGCGTGGCGGCGGCATAGTCTAGATAAATCGATTTCTTCATAAAACAACTACTTTTGAACTAGGTTATAAAATCTAAACCGCAAAAGAGTACAACTCGGTGTTGATACGTCGCTCGTACTCTGCTGCTGCCTGATATAGCCGGTGTGCTTCCTCAGCACTGACTTCTTGATATGGCTGACCATCCTGTGCTTTTATGATGAGCCCGTCCGGTCTGACGTCGTATCGGGTAGTTTTGGTCAACCTAGCTCCCGTTGTGTCCAGCCATTCCTCGTGCCAGATCCAAGTATGCTCGTCTAGACAAAAGAATTCGCGTCTTCCACCAGCGGCTACTGGTCCAAAAATCTGACCACCAATTTTTGCTTCGTGGCGAATCAGATTTCGGTACAGCTCAGCACGACGCTCAACGTGCTTTTGGGCAGATATGGTAGTTAGTAGCTTTCTGATCATTTAAGCGGCTTCCTGCTCAAATACTGATGCTACTTGTCGCCTGCGCATCTCGATCACATCGGCGGACGGCTGGCTAGCATCATTGGTATCGGTAAATAAAGGATTGGCAGTTACTACATCTGCCTCAGCACTAGCCGCTTCAGTAATGATTTGACCAGCTGTGGTCGAAACTTTTTCGACTTCACGCAAGTTATAGCGATGTGTTGTCGCCAAAAGCAAACTATTAACACTACCCCTAACAATTCCTTGACGGCGGTGGATAGGATCTACATCGCCAGATACATTGGCGCGTTCTGAATAATCTTGTGATAGTTGTGTAGTTGTATTCATAACTTTTACAGATGAAACAGTGTGGTTGCATTGCGGGTAGTCTGGGCTGCAAGCAGTTCAAGCGACTCGCCACGTAAAGTGGCCAAAAACTTGGCTGTTTCCACCACATGTTTTGGCTGACAGATTGTACCACGAAAAGGAACAGGGGTCAAGAAGGGAGCATCAGTTTCCAGCAATAATCTGTCCAGCGGCACCTTTTTAGCGGCTTCCAACTGTTTGGCATCCTTGGTAAACGTCATTATGCCATTCAGCCCCACATACAGCCCTCTAGATAGGATTTCATCCACTTCTTTTGTTGACGCACTAAAGCTGTGAACAACACCTCTTAAACCCTTGTATTCATCAATAATTGGCCAAAAATCATCAAACGCCTCTCGGACATGAAATATCAGGGGCAAATCACGCTCCTTGGCAATATCCAGCTGAAAACGCAACAGCTTCTGCTGATCTGACTTGGTCGAGTGATTGTAGTAATAATCAAGACCTGTTTCACCTATAGCAACGACTTTTGGTGAGCTAGCCAACTGATGAAAGCGCTGTAAAGCCTTATGGTCATGGACGTAGACACTGCCTTCGTGAGGGTGCAACCCAATCGATGCCCAGACGTTTTCGTGACGACGGGCAAAATCAATGGCTAGCTGGCTATCCGTTAGTGTACAGCCGACAGCGATCATACGCGTCACTCCTGCTGCGCGGGAGTCATTCCATACTTGTTCAGCATCCAACTCGTAGTCAGGAAAATGAATGTGGCAGTGCGTGTCTGTAAATTCCATACTGATATTCTACACCCGCTTGCCTAAACCGATAGTTACTGTACAATTTACATTTAGCATGACTAGTGAGCACTCTAAAACGCCTGAAGTATATGTCGATAGTGTCATATTTCAATTGATCGACAACGAGCTTTCCGTACTATTGACACAACGTAAGCTAAATCCATTCAAGGACATGTGGGCCCTCCCTGGTGGGTTAGACCCAAAAGAGGAAACCACCTATCAGGCTATGGAACGAATACTGGCCGAAAAAACTGGGGTAAAGGTTGACCAACTGGGAAATATCGAACAACTGTATACTTTTGACACCGTCATCGGTAATCCCGAAGGTCCTGCCGTATCTGTAGTCTACTTTGGCGTAGGCAAAAACGTCACACCAAAAGCAACCTCTAGTCACAGAAATTCACAATTTTTCTCTGTCAATGAACTGCCCCGTTTGGCATTTGACCACAACAAAATAATTGCCTATGCCCACCAGCGCCTAAAAGCAAAACTATCATATACAAACGCAATCTTTGCTCTGCTGCCAAAGTTATTTACTCTTTCACAATTACAAGAAGCCTACGAGGCAGTACTAGAAGAAACACTCGACAAACGAAACTTTAGAAAAAAATTCCTCAGCCTAGATCTCATCCACGCAACTTCAGAATCTCACATGAGTGGAGCTCACAGACCAGCAAGATTATATAAGTTCAACAGCCAAACACTCGAGTATTTATCACGAAGTTTTGATTAATTAGCACTTATTCACAAGCATTTTTCATAATAGTGTTGACAGCACACTAAGTCTTTGTACAATGAAA
>CAYGHF010000067.1:0-3999 GCA_964349795.1 uncultured Saccharimonas sp. (SeqCode)
GAGTACTTATTACAGCATCATGCCATAGTCACAGTCGACGAACGCGCTTTCAAAAAGACAGATGCCCACGAACTACAAGCCGCGGCAGCGAAGCTACTGGAATATCCTGTCATGCGAGCAGAGCTTGCACAAACACTTCGTAGCCTGACAAAAGATAATGCCGTCCAAGAGTTGGCTGCGCAGTTATTGCAACTAGGTAAAAAGCTAGCCGGATAGTCAATATGTTTGGTAAAAAACAAAAAAAAAGTCAGCAAACTCGTCGCCAAGGTCAGCCCGCGACACGTTCGTCGGTTTTCTCTTACTATAATAATCGCCCAGTAGATACTGGTAGTACCAAGCAGCGCAAACGGCAGAATGCCATTGCTAAACCGGCACCAAGTCTAGACATAATGCACCACATAAATCATTTGCCAACGTACATCGCAATCATTTTAGTTGGGGTATCGTTTGTTTACGCCCTGACTCTAGATACAAATCCAAAAGTTTTGCTTGGCAAATCATCAGACAGCAACACTCTGTTACGCAGCTCGGCTACATACCAAACAGCCATCTCAGCTATGCTTGAGGAATCAATCTTCAATCGCTCAAAGTTGACCTTAAATACTGAAACCATCGCCGCCAAGATCCAAAAAAAATTTCCGGAAATACAGCAAGCAACAGTCAGCTTACCGTTTATAGGTCGGCGTCCAGTTATTGGTCTCGACCCAGCCGAGCCGGCACTGTCATTTGTCAGTGGAAACGACACTTTTATCATGGCAAATGACGGTAGGCTATTGATTCGGGTCTCAGACATGGTCAAGGGAAGCGCAGTGCCCAAATTACCAACTGTTCAAGATGAAAGTAGCATACCGGCAGAGCAGGGGGAACAAGTCCTACCAAAGGAAAACGTTACATTTATTACAACAGTCCTATATCAATTGTCTGCAAAGAAAATTACAGTCGACAGTATGCAGCTACCAAAAGCACCTAATGAATTAAGAGCAAGAATATCTGGTACAAAATACTATGTAAAATTTAGTTTGGTCGGTGACGCACGGGTTCAGTCTGGGGCATTCTTAGCCGTATACGACAGGCTAAAAAGCCAAAATGTGACTCCAGCAGAGTATATTGACGTTAGGGTAGAGGATAGGGTTTACTTCAAATAGTAGTCTTGCACTGTTAACAGTAAGTGACATGGAACCCTCATGTATGCTAGTGGAGGCGGTGGAAAGAACATAGCATACTTGGATGAAAGCCCCACTCTCCCCCACATGTTCGTAAAACGTTCATATACACACTAATTCGAGAGTTTGAATAAAAAATATATCAGTGCAGCAAAGCAGGGAAATGTCAAAATTATGTATTTTACGCAGTGAGTGGGGAAACATATATCAATACATAGAAGCGTGAAAAAGCAAATGTTTTCACGTTCGTGGTTGTGGAAAACTCTATGTGGATAACTCGACGTTTGTCTGTACCAGCATGGGGCTGATAGTTAAAGATAGTACAGTAACCGTAAACTACATTTATGTAACCGCCACGCGCAGCAAATGCCCACTATGTTAAATACTCCCCTGACAGTAGGGGTATAACTAATCATCTATCATACTATGTGATGAGTCGCAAAATATACATTGTGCGACGTCTTGTTGGTGTGTTGGTTTGATGCTCTGCTACGTTCTCGCTCACCCATTTTTTCAAACTTTGAAAAATATTTTTTTGATTTCTCTATGTGCTCTGCACTGTTTGGTACACGTGTACGTAATTTGGTCACTATGCTCTGTTTAGACTAGTCACCTAGTGTTCGCAAATTGTTCATAATAGTTTATTTGTTTGACAAGAAATATAACACGAAACATTTTTTACATGCTTCGCCTAAGTTCGCTAGCTATTATGCAGGTAGTTAAATTTCGTAAATTAAGTTGGGTTGAGCCTGCATTAACTTGCCTGCAGTGTTGTCTTGCGGCTCGATTAGTACGTGGGGCTGTGCCTGCATGATTTGTGAAGGATGCTTTAGGGCGTAGTAGTACATACTCAGACCACCAAACCCAACACCGATCATCATAATACAAATAGAGTCTATTACTCGGCTGCTAATGCGTGATTGGGGTGCTATGTATTCCATGAAAAATCTCGATGACAACATATTATAACATTAAACTGTCAATTATGTCAATATTGGGGTTGTGTTCGTTGTAGGCGGTAATTAAATATTGCCGCTTCCCGCTTGGCACGCGGTTTAGCCGGTGCGCGCGCTGCATGGTTGCTGACCCATGGGTAATTGCTAAATATCGCCAGATCGCCTACTTTTTGTTGTGTTGAGTACCTTGGTAAAGAAGATGATTTAAGGGTCCATTCTACCAAGGCAGTGGCTTGGTGATTACCGTCTATGTCAACAAACGGAGCTGGTGGTTTCTCGGCGTAAAAAGTAGCGCTGCCAACTA
The DNA here is from genome assembly GCA_964349795.1 of uncultured Saccharimonas sp. (SeqCode). Classification (GTDB taxonomy): domain Bacteria; phylum Patescibacteriota; class Saccharimonadia; order Saccharimonadales; family OMJO01; genus CAYGHF01. Next base: position 2,424 of record CAYGHF010000067.1, read on the forward strand.
GTCCAAGACTTGTTGTTAGTGGACCCAGCTCGGGCATTTCGTACATGTCTGTATGAGGTTCTGAATTGCCAGCTACAACCCCAGAGAAAACAAGCTGGTGCTCAAAAACATCATAGCCTATAACGCCATTTTTTGGCCACCAAACGTTGCTAATATATTCGTCTAATTCAGCAGATTGGGGCACAAGTTCGTTGAAGCTAGCTAGCTTTTCATCCTCAGGCGTCAGAATGTATGCAGCGGCTTCATCAGGGGTCAAAAGCCCCTGCACTACCGCGAGGTGGCACGCTGAGTCCAGTATCGCTTTGCCAGCTTCTAGGTAGTGGTCTTTGCCAGTAAAAATTTGCACAGCCCCAACACCCGTAGGGTTTGTTGTCTCTAGCATAGAAAAATTAGTTAGCTAGTGTGTAGGTCGCTTTGGCAACGCGTTTGAACTGTTGCTTGCCTTGCAAGTTCAAAAGAATAGTTGTTTCTTTGACGTAGCGGCTTTTTAGGACGCGCTTAACGATTTCATCACGGTGAAGTGGTTCTTTGGCCTTCTGAAGTACCTCTGTAATTATATCGGCAACAGTGCCCTTTTCGTAGCCCCACTCTTTAAGAGCGTAAATCCCCCGCCCTATCAGGACAAATCGTTTGTCTTTGATAAGTTCGTTATGGATTGCCTGTGTGGTGACGTCCTTGCGCTTGAACGAGCTGTCTTTGATGGCGCTAGCAATCTCATTAAAGTGCATGTGCTTGCCATGCTCTTTCAAGATAACGTATATTTTGTCGCGGATGTTCTTTGGGTTGACCATCGGCCATTTGATAAGTCCCCATCGCCCGTTTAGAGTGGCAAGGTGTTTGCTGGTACCGGCAAGTGCTTTGACATGCTTGGCGTCGGCATCTTTCACGGCTTCTGCAATGGTCTCTATTGCAACAGGTTCGCCAAGCTTCTTTATGGCGTCGATGATGACCATTACCTGTTCTTTTAATTTCTTTTCGTTGTGAAGTTCTCCCAGTCCAACAGTGTGATAAAAGTGATCGTTGTCGTCTATCACAGTTAATTTTGGAGACAATACTGCCAAGAATGCTACCCTTGCCTGATCGACTCGAGTGTTGTCTTTGCTCAGTTTGGCACTTAGGTCTTGAACGCGTGCCACGTTGCCCATCCCAGACAGTTGTTCTTTGATAATTTTTTGCATTTCTTCAACATGCGGAAGTTTTTTACCATCAGCAGCAGCTTTTAGTTTAATAACCACAGCTTTTTCTAGTTGTCGTACACGCTCCCTAGTTATACCCAGCAGTTCACCAATTTGTTCTAGTGTTTCCTTGCGATCGAACAAACCAAAACGACGCGAAATTATTTCACGTTCTCGTTCCCTGTCGATAGTCTTAAGTATGTCACTGACAACTTGTTCGATATCGATTTTGGACTTAGCTGTTTCGGTCATAGGTTTGCTTCCTTTATTGACTACAATTTATGTTGAATGTTCTTGCTATTTTAAAACAAAACTTTTTAAAAGTCAAGCATTGTTGCCCTATAGGTTATTGTAGCACGAAATTGCGCTTATTACCTAACACATGGTATTAAAATATTACA
>CAYGHF010000068.1:0-3897 GCA_964349795.1 uncultured Saccharimonas sp. (SeqCode)
TGGCTAGATCGTCTTCTGGATGCGCGACGTTTAGGTCGCCACAAAAGATTACGGGCTTAGTCTTTTCTAATTCCAGGCAGTGCGCCAAGAATGCTGGGTCCCAGTGCTTGTCCCGCAACGCAAGCCGTGATAAATCGCCTTTGCTGTTGGGCGTATAGACTGTCACCAAATGGAAAGTTTTAAATTCGGCACTCAACACCCTACCCTCATTATTCGGATCACCGTATCCGTCAGTTTTTAAATCAAATTTCTCAGCAATTCCAGGCAAAAACCCAACCAGGACAGATTCTGGCTTGATTTTGGTAAAAATAGCCGTGCCGCTGTAGCCTTTTTTGGTGGCGGAACTCCAATATTCTTCGTAATGCGGGAGATCAATCTCGGCTTGGCCTCGTTCGGCCTTGGTTTCTTGTAGGCACAAAATATCTGGTTGATGTTTGACCATGAACTCCTGAAAGGACCCCTTTTTGACTACCGCCCGAATGCCATTAACGTTCCACGAGTAGATTTTCATAATTTTAGTATAGCGTGCTGGTGCGTCAATCTGCTAGACTATAGTCAGATGAGCTATAAAAGAATTCTGCTTAAGATATCTGGTGAACAATTATCTGGGAAATTCGAGGGCGGTATAGACCCAGAGGTCGTCGGGTGGCTGGCGAATCAGGTCAAAGAGGTGTCTGCGGATACGCAAGTAGTGATTATGGTGGGTGGTGGTAATTTTGTCCGTGGCGCGCAGATAGCTGGTCATGGTATTCAGCGCGTTACGGCGGATCACATGGGAATGTTGGGCACTATGATAAATGCGTTGGCTCTGACAGATATTTTTGAAACTCATGGTCTCAAGACTCGATGCCTGAGCAATATATTTGCCGAACAAGTTGCCGAGAAGTTTGTGCATAGATTGGCTAATAAACATCTGGCAAAAGGTCGTGTAGTAATTGTTGCTGGCGGGAGCGGTCGTCCATACGTTACCACTGATACCGCGGCAGTGATACTAGGGCTAGAACTAGGGTGCGACGTAGTGCTAAAAGCTACAAAGGTTGATGGCGTATATGATAAAGACCCCGCTCAAGATCAAAACGCGGTAAAAATTGAACATTTGACCTATCAACAGGCAGTCGAGGATGACGCCATAAAAGTTATGGACAAAGCCGCGCTGGGGCTAGCCATGGAACAACATATGCCAGTGATCGTTTTTGATGCGATGGGAGAGGGCAACCTAGCTCGGGTCGTAAGTGGTGACAAAACAGTCGGTACCATCATCCAATAAACCCCCCAACCTAGTTCACTGCCACAAAGAAATTTGGGAGAATGTGAGAGGTTCGACCTCTCACAAAGTTGTGGGAAATAAAAAGAGGGGTTTTTGACCCCTCTTTTTTGGCTTCTCGTGAACTAGATGTTAGTTCAGGTTTGTTTTGACGAATGTAGCTGGAGTGCCTTCATTCGTGGCTGTGAGCGTGTAAACCGCACAGTCGCCTGCCGCCGTAGTACAAGCGGTTGTTCCATTTGCTTGGAATACAGCGTAAGCGTATGAATTAGCTGCTGGTGCTGCAACTAAAGTTTGCGCTGAACCCTTGGGGTCTTTGAGTGCTTCCGGATCGAGACCTTTCATGTTTGTCGTACGCCAAGAGCCACTGTTCATGTCAGCCAAGTCTGGATATGCTCCGTTTTGGGCGTAATACGCCTCGACCTGACCATGGATTGCCTTGATATCTGTCTGGCGTTCGGTGTCACGTGCCTTTTTCTGGATACCAGTAAAGGTCGTAATAACCAATGCGGCCAAAATACCAATCACCACGATAACTATCAAAAGTTCAACGATAGTGAAACCCTGTTGTTTAGTTTTATATGTCATAAGAGTGAGCCCACCCTTTCTCTATGATTAATTTTTATAGTAACGGGTGCATTGTAAAACAGAAAATTAATAAACGCAAGCGTTTTCCACAGGTGTTAAATGGTGATTGATTCTCCGGAAGATAATACGATGTATTTGGTATCTATCGCATCGGTGGCTATTTTGAGCCAAGTCGAATTTACCTGCATGCCAAAATCTGATAACAGCGCGTCGTGTACCGGAAAGACTTGTTCGGGTTTTAGGGTTGTTAGAAAATCCATTGCCTCTGAAATCTTTAGCCACGGAGCGGAAATTGGTAACGCAAGAGTATTTATGGGGGTATTCGGTACGGTTAACGAGTCGCCAGGATAGTAAAGTGAATTATTTATCATAACTCCAACGTTATCTATGATCGGTACGCTGTTATGAATGACCGCGTGTTGACCACCAAAAAACTCTAGTTGGAATGATCCGGCTTTTACTTTCATTCCACCGCTCACGACATGATGCGGTATAGTCTCCTGTAGTTCGTTCGATACATCTTGGACAGTATAAATAACTACGGACGGATTTTGTGCGTAAATTGCCTGTACTTTTATTGGGTCAAAATGGTCTGCATGCACGTGCGTAATGATCACTGCTTCGATATTTTCGTAGTTAAGGATGGACGATGAAACTATCCCCGGATCGATCAAAAGCCTCCTATCCCCTAGCTCAATATCCAAACAAGAATGTTCATATTTAGTCACACGCATAACAACACTATACTAAATATCTTCAACGACTTGCAATTTCAACCTATCAAGTAATTTGCTCTCAACTGAGGTGTCATTGATTAGAACTGAGTGGGGTATTCTTACAGGCTCCCAATGTTTTTTTACATAGCCTGGTAGCATATCCTCGCTAAAAAAGTGATTACTTCTGTTCGACAGGCGTGTTCGATGGAGCAACTTGGGGGACTGCACGAGGATAAATCGTACATTATCATTGAGATTATTTTGGACAAATTGTCTTGATACTTCGTCTGGCAACGAGTCAGCAACAGTGACATCAGTGTTGATTTCTAGCTGTAGGTTGATTTCGGCACATAGCCTAGATAACTTATTTAGTCGATTTTTTTGGGTAAACGTTTCGGCAATAAGGGCCTGCTTATCGTAGATTGTCAAAAACATGTCAGCATCTATGTGTACACATGAAAGCATTTGGCTGAGTTTTGTAGCACAATGATCTTTGCCCACTCCGGGCAATCCCATAAACCAGTACACCATGATACTATTGTGACATGAATCAATTACCACTACAAACCCCCGACTCCTTTAGGGATGCTATCGTATATGCCAGACAAATGATCGAAGGTATGGATACGCCCGATCTTTCCATAGGCGAACAAGTGCCACCCAGTAACTTGGCGGAGTATTTTTTTGGATTACAAGCCGAAATCGAACAATTAGGCGGTATGAATTATCGGCTCTATGCGGAGCGAATGTGGCAAAGGTTTGTTCCTAGTACTACCACTGACAGCTCCGGCTTCAGCCAATTTGAGCAACAAATGATAACCGGGCTTCATGGTATAGATATGAGCACGTTGGTTTATCCGTCAGTGGCGGAAACTATGCCTAGATTAGTTGAAGCATACAAAGAAAAGATCGCGGGTATAGCGATTTGGTCGACTGGAGATGTGCGTTCTACTGGATATCAGCTTGCGAAGATAGATCGTTCTCGAGTGATCTACAATTTTCTGGACACTTTGCGTCAGAGTATGCCTAGGGGCGAGCGTTATGAATTTGTTCGTGACAAAACAAGCTACCTTGTTGACGACAACAAATTTGCCCGGTTGGTGCAATATGTCGCCGAACAAAAACATGATGATACGAGTCCACCTCCAAAGATTGTTATTATTGATGACTCTGTGGGTAACTTTGCTAAGGCGCAACAGGCTTTAGCCGATTCCGAAGAACTGGGAGATGTGAAGATTATCCCGATTTGGGTTACGGCAAGTCGAGAAGGTATTCAGGCGCAGAAACATGTTGATGATTTGCTCAGCGGAGACCCCGGAGCGTACAGCA
>CAYGHF010000069.1:0-3787 GCA_964349795.1 uncultured Saccharimonas sp. (SeqCode)
TGCGGAGTTTACGCCTGTAGCGAGCGCGAATATTGTGCATGTCAGTAGTAGGTATTCCATATTAGTCTTGTGTTACATGCGTGGCAGTTTATCTTGAAGCACTTTCATAAGATCGCTAAGATCTTTTAATTTGTTAAAGTCCTCAGCACTTAAAACCGTTCTGAATGTGCCTCCGGCTTTGAGCAAAACGGCGGGGTACTTCATCTTCTGGTCTGGGTAGGCTGCCTCAAACTCATTGCGGTGCATAAATATGGCAGGAATGCCCAAATCTGCAATGTAGCGTTTCCACAACTTGTTCATGGTTGTGCCGCTAAAAGTAACCATGCAAAGTCTACAGGGATAAGTCTTTGGGCTAGCGGTTTTATGCACTAGATCCATCATCCCATGCATAAACCCTGCTTTGGCGTTGTAAACGAATATCAACTTTTTATTGGTGGAATTTGCTAGGCTCATTATCTTACCGTTTCTAGCTGCTTTGCCTCGACAACCTGCACGCCGTGCCAAAAGCCGATGTAGTTTGTGAAGTCTTTTTTAACAATTTTGATTGAGTTGGGCGTTGGTTCAGGGTAATACCATGCCCCGTCTTCGTTTACGACTCCGTCGACGTCAATTTGGTAATAGCTGGCCAAACCTTTCCAAAAGCAAGTTGTGTGCTTGTCGCTGGGCTTAAAGTATTCTTTTTTAATTGCGTCGGGCGGAAAGTACAGGTTGCCCTCTATATAGATAAGCTCGCTACGCTCAGCCTCGGCAATAACCGTGTCGTTCCAGACTGCTTGCATCGTCACTAGGTTATAGTCCCAAAACTTGGTCGAACTTTGGCTTGTCAAAGCCAAGGATTTTTTCTTCGGTTCCGTCTTCTAGTTCGATGTGTGTGCAGGGTACACCCATAGATCCGCAGGTGTCCATTGATTCTTTTGCACCCTCTAGGTCAACATCGATTAGCACTTCTTCGTAAGCCACATTCTTGCTTTTTAGATATTCTTTTAGCATGTGGCAGTATGGGCACGTCCGTGTGCTGAATATTTTTACTTTTGTCATACTCTCCCCTCCTATTATTTACTTATACGATTTGGATTAGTTTTTTTACAAGTTGGTCATCGACTTTAACTAAGTAACAGATTTTATGCCCGTAGCGTTTTTTGTCGACTAGACCAACCAGCTCAAAGATGCGGAAATGTTGGGAAACCGCCGGAACGGAAACACCAATCGACTCGGCAATCTCGGTGACGCACATTTCTCTACCCGACAACAATAGTTTGAATATTTTAAAGCGAGTTTTGTCACCAAGTAATTGGAGGGCACTTACCAAACGCTCCTCGTTGTTATTTAGTTTTGGCGGGTGATCTTTGGTCAGTCTCATATTAATCATTTAAGCAAACACTTAATTACAAGTCAAGCCCATTATTGCAGATATAAACGGGCGAACGGTTTCAATTCTTGTCTACCTATACAAAAAGTCAGAACTGAATTAACGGTTCTGACTCTATCTATTACGGCTTGGCTCCGGTCTTCGATAAAGCTCAGGCTCTAAAGAGAGGCCGGGCAACGCACGTTAATCTGTGCGCCGAATATATCGGGCACAAGACTAACGACCGAACCTGCGGTTCGAATTTCAACATCTGAAATCCAAGTGAAAAGCCGGACATAAATGCCCGACTCTTTACTTGGCTCTCCGTAGTGACGGAAGTTAGAACTGTTGTTCTTCAGTTAAATAAGCGCCACAACGACCCAGCATACTAATGCCGTCGCAGCCAACTGTTGCTATTGGGCGACTAGCATCAAGCTCTGCGAGTTCGATTTCAACGTCATCAGTAATTTTTTGACGTTCGGCAGTGCTTTCAAAGTCAGAAGCATCTAGACCTTGCTGGCCATACATTGCGTCAATACGAACATTGGTTTCAGAAAGCAAAGCACTTCGTCTTTCAGCAGAACCTTCTAATAGAGATGCAGTATGGTCGTTGATAGCCGCTGCCTTAGCATCAAGCGTAGTCAGCTTTCTATCACAGTTACGTCCAGTGGTGTTACATAAAATATATTGTTCTGAGGAACATTCAGACATATGATTAATATACAACATCAGGTGGCATTTGTAAATACTTGGCTCCCCTAGCGTTGAAAGTTGGAACGAGTCGTAGCTTAAGCGTGCTTGTCCCATCTTTCGGGGAAAATACGCATCTTCCAGTATCCACTCAAAAAACCTGCCCAAATCCCAAGTGATAATAATGCAAAAGGCGCCCAAAACAAGTTCACGGTAGAGGGTGAACCAGCGGCTTCTGAACCAAGTGAGCGTATTGACGGATTATCAATATGTCTTCCAATCCAAACTCCTAATAAAGTTAAAAGAATTGTCAGACTTAAACATCCAACTATAGATAACACTACTACATTAGAAGAATGATGTTTTTTGCGCAGTAATGTGAAGAACTGATGTGATGGCCACCAAGCAACCCCAACTACAACCATTATTATGATTGCACCTACTTCTCTCATGTCTGAGCAATTTTTCCCATACTCCAATCATACCCCAAAATAATAAAAGAGGCATTTCGCCTCTGTAAATCTTGATTCTAACTTTGGCTCACCACAGTAGAGAACGTTATAACTGCAATTAAACTCGATTTAGTAATGAATTAACAATAAGGCTCATAGACGTACTTCACGACTATTCCAGTTCGGACGGGTGTTGTCTAGTTGCTCTTGTAAAAGCCTTTCCGGTAGCAACAAATCCAAGTTGTTCGTAAAAACTACTTAGATTGTTTGTTGGAGCTAATTCGGTGTACAGATAAGGAATATTTTTCTGTTCAGCAATTTCAATTCGCCTACGAATAATTGACTTCCCAATTCCAAGTCCTCTATGGTTTGGATTAACTACCAGATCGCATAAAACCGCATGTCTTTCATTGCCTGCAAGAAAGCCGGCACCAACTAGATTGCCCCTTGGTCCTATTATACCCACGCTAGCAATTGAGTCATCGATCACACGCTGCCAAAGATCAGCATCATGTTCGGTGCCCCAATTTGCCCGTTCTCTTAAAATAACAATGTCTTCACCGCTCATGCCTTTATGATCGACCATTAAATAATCGATGTGCAGACCAACTCTCTCTTCGGTAGAACTCATAAAACAAAAATACCACATAAAGTGGTATTTGTAAAGGTTTTGCTCACCACAATAGAGGAAGTTATAACCGTAATAAAGCAAGATATAGCGATGAGCTATTAGAATATACTTCGGACTATGAGGTTACGAATCTCGTCGTTCTCGCCAAATTTCTAACAACGCAAGTTGTGCTTTTGAGTCCATAAGTAAATTAATATCTACTGCCTCACCATCTCGCATTCGTCTCATCTGTTCGGAAACCGTATCCAAGCGACCCTGTACCTCAACGCCCGCAACTAGTTCTTCTTCTGTTGTAAGCACGCTATCAGCAGTAACTTCACGACCTAAAGCATCACTAAACATACTTAAAATAACTTCGTCACCTACCGAACGATCAAAATTTGGGACTTCACCTGTGTCTGACATAATAAAAAGACTATACAACTAATCATGTATAGTGTCAATATCTTGGCTCCGGTCTTCGACTGCGCTCAGACTCCAAAGGGAGGTCGGGCAGCGCACGTTAATCTGTGCGCCGAATATATCGGGCAACAGACTAACGACCGAACCTGCGGTTCGAGGTTCAGCTTCACTGAACAACAAAGAAAAAGCCCCAACCTTTGGGTGGGATTGTTTCTTTGGCTCCGGAGGCCGGACTCGAACCGGCAACAATCGCCTTAACAGGGC
>CAYGHF010000070.1:0-3756 GCA_964349795.1 uncultured Saccharimonas sp. (SeqCode)
GTACTAGTAGCATAGCATGGTTGTCCTACACCATATGTAGTATTTTTTGCTTGATTGTATTTTATGATGAAAAATGTTATAATTTTATAATGAGTTTAGTCGAGCGTTACACAGACCATATTCACCACGACTTACATACTTGGGCTGTAGAGCATGCAGCCATCTACCCTGATATATTTGTGGCACTCGACCCGGACGTTGATAAGTACCCAGACCAGCATGTCAACAGGCGTCATATTCATGGTCAAACACTTGACCCATTTTTGATTGAGACTATAGCCGCAGACCTTGACCCACGGTTTGTTCCCCTGTCACAAGCTATAGACAACGACCCTGACGCCGTTACCAGCACTGGTGAGATGCTGAGCGCTGGCATTAACGTTGTTCTGGGTACAGGTCATAGTGAGCTGCTTGACATGCCTTTTACGCTAGCCAAATTTAAAGCTCGTCTGACACATGAAGGCTATGTATTCAGAACCGCTGTCATTGCCAATTCGATGATAAAGTATCTTGGCGTACGAATGGGCGGCGAGATTATACCTGCGACAACGGTACTTGGGTATGCTGTAGATGATATATTCACAAACCTACCTACTAGCGTATCGGCCAAGCAACGAATGACTATACCACCCCGTGTAGTAAGTGCGTATAACAACGCTTTGGTCACGCACGAAATTATTCGCTACTTGAGATCAAGCCGAAAGGTAGGCGAAGCTTCGCTTTTTGGAGTTGCTCTTTCTGGAACTGTACGCAAGCCACTTGATGTTGCCGAATACGAGATTATGGTAGGAGCGGGTAAGGATGTCCTAGCAATACCCGAGGGAGACAGAGAAAGAACTCTTGTAGCCGGTCGAGTGAGCAAAGGATTACTGCGAATGACGGGCATAGCACACACAATGACCGTCCCAGTCGCTGCCCAACTTTCAAGCGATAACGCACAATTCGCAACAGGCAATGCTGTCCATGTATCAGGTATGGGAAAACTAGACAGCATAATGGGGACGATTAACGATCTTGAGCAAGGATTTGATGACGAACACTTTTATGTTTACGACGCAAAAGGCAACTTGCCAACAAAGAAACGCTCAACAGAAGATCTAGATTCAGCTGCTTAATAGGACTTTCGCACCTTATCGCAGCAACAGGTCACACCTGACTGGCTACAAACTGTCTATCTTCTATCAGTGTAGCTATGGCTACTCCTCCAGAAGCTAAACAGTTCTCACTTCAGCCAGCTGTGCCCTGTTATCTACTCAAGGTGCGAAAGTCCTATTCATAAATACTAACGAGTAGAATCGCCACCAAGCCGATTAGAATTCGATAATATGCAAAAACTGCCAGCGAATGTTTTGACAAGTAATTTAGTAAAAACTTTATTGCCAGAACGCCGCTCACAAAAGCAGTAATTATGCCTACTAGAAATATGTCCGCATTACCGCTGAACTGAGATATCGCGTCGTTGCCCGACAGTACTTTAATAATTGCGCCGAAAGTTATTGGCATTGCCAGTAAGAATGAGAAACGAGTCGCTGCAACCCTGTCCATGCCAGTAAATAGACCTGCGGTTATTGTTGCCCCCGAGCGAGATATCCCCGGCACAATGGCAGCAGCTTGGGCAATACCGATTGTAAGCGCCTGCTTTGTGGACGTATCAGGCAGTTTTGTGTGACGCTTGCGCCTTTTAGCAAACCTCTCGGCTAGTAACATCAAAATTGCCGCAATAATTAGGTCGATACTGACTAAACGAACCGAACGAAAAGCTGACTCGGCAGCACTTTCCAAAAGTACCCCAACCACGACTGCTGGGATTGTAGCAACCACTAGCAATAGTGCTAACCGACTCTTATCATTTTTGCCTAATAACCCGAGAATTAACTGCCATATGTCTTTATAGAAGAATATCACTAGGGCAAGTAGTGTACCGACATGCAAAGCCACGTCAAAAGCCAAGCCACTATCCGTAACACCAAGCAACTTATGCATTAACACCAAATGCCCTGAACTACTGACTGGGATAAATTCAGTAAGTCCTTGCGTAATCCCAAGTATAATTGCTTCGATCAGGTTCATCGCTGGTAGATGTCTCGCTTCTCAAAACGTACAACTGCAAACACCAACATTACAAGCATCACCACCGACAGCATGCCAATGTGGGTCCAATTTATGCCGTTATCTAAGATGCTCGGCGAGTTGTAGTAGTGAAATGGTGAGGCTTTTTCAATAGTCTTTAGCTTGTCTACCCCACCTGATAATCCTGTTATCAAATATGTCGCAAAAGCGAATGCCCCAACAATTGCACCAGATAAGCCACGCCTACTTATTACTGCTCCTAGAGCGTAAGTCATAACGCCAAAAACCATAGCGATTACCCAACAGGCAAAGGTTGCCGCCAACAGAGAATCTAGTGGAATCGTTTCATGAACAAGCAACACACTTGCCCACGTACTGAAAAAAAGCACGCTTGTTACAGCTGCAACAATGGCCGAACCAGCCAAGAGTTTTTGGACAAATAGACTGGTACGAGATATCGGCTGAGTAAGCTGCGTTTGAAGCACACCATCGGCCTCCTCGCCCGCCAGCAGCCCAGAAAACAATATGACACTAAGAATAATTGTCATGAACGGAAGTTGTTGGAAAACTTGCAAATTTACATAGCCTTTTATGGTGCTGTAAGCCGCTGCGTCACCAATTAGAGATTTCAAAGAATCTGGTACATTTTCCAGACCCGATAAACTTTCCTTGAATGTTGGGAACAAAGTCACCGTCATCATTACCAGCACAACTACGCCAACGCTCCAACCCACCATCATCCAACGTTTTTCATACAGAGTCTTGAGAAAGAGATTTTTAAACATTTCCACCTCCGTAATAGCCCATAAAGACTGTTTCTAGATCGGCATCTTGGATTGATATGTCGACAATTCGATGCTTCGACAGCAAAGCCAACAAATCATTGATATCTCCGGAGTAGGTGACACTCAATACATGTCCTTTTGGCGGCAAAACCTTAGCACCGGACAGACGTTTCACACTATCGGCGACTGACTTGTCCTTGCTAGTAATCCGTATATTCTTGGGGAAACCTTGCGTGATGTCTTTCATGTGACGTACATCTATCAACTTTCCTTCCTTTACGAAGGCGACATGATCACAAATTTCTTGTATCTCACTGAGCACATGTGATGACACGAATGTAGTTTTGCCACGTTTTTTGTGGTCTAGAATTATCTTGTTGAACTCAGCCTGTATGAGCGGATCAAGCCCGCTGGTTGGTTCGTCTAGTATCAATAGCTCTGGATCATGCATAAGCGCCGAGATGAGTCCCACCTTTTGGCGATTGCCACGTGACAATGTTTTGATTCTTCGATTTAGATTGAGCTCCAATAATTTGGCTAGTTCTTTAATTCGTTTTTGGCTTACATTACCCCGAATATTTGCAAAATAGGTCAGTTGCTGGAGACCTGTCAGTTTTTCATCTAGTGCCATGTCTCCAGACAAAAAACCGACCCGTCTTCTTATCTCAAGGCTGTCTTTTTGGCTGTCTAAACCAAATACTGAAATGCTCCCCTTAGTGGGCCGTATAAGATCTACCAGCATATTGATAGTAGTACTTTTGCCAGCGCCGTTGGGGCCAAGAAAACCAAAGACCGCCCCTTTTTCTACCTCTAGATTGACATCCTGTATACCGACAGAACTGCCGTAATTTTTTGTAACATTATCTAGTTTTATAACTGGCTTCATGACACTATTCTACCC
>CAYGHF010000071.1:0-3746 GCA_964349795.1 uncultured Saccharimonas sp. (SeqCode)
CGGAGCTGGTCCAGGCGGCGGTATTGCCTACATACAAAACTACTCGGGTGACAATAGATTTTGACGATAAGAGCAAGCTGTTTTTTAATGATCAACGTAAGTTTGGCTGGATGAGGTTGTTGCCAAGCCCAGAAGTACCCAACATTGATTTCTTTAAGACCGTCGGACCAGAGCCGTTGGCTGCTGATTTTACCGCCAAAGACTTTGCTGGTCGTTTTCAAAGGCGGGCCAACACAACCATCAAGGCAGCGCTACTAGACCAAAAAGTCATCGCTGGAGTAGGCAATATATATGCAGATGAGAGTTTGTGGGGTGCCAAGATTCACCCAGCTAACAGGGTAAAAGACATATCTAAAGCAAAATTGAACACATTATTTAAGGAACTTCGTTACGTGCTAGAACTTGCCATAGAAAAGGGTGGTTCAACTGACAAAAATTATGTAAATGTCGAAGGCAAGCGTGGCAGCTATATGGACTTTGCCAGAGTCTTTCGCAGGGAAGGTCAAGCCTGCCCGAGATGTCAAACGGTGATAGTCAAGACTAGGGTTGCCACGCGCGGTACGCACGCCTGTCCAAAATGCCAGAGGATAATGTCATGATAACTGTTATTTTGGGGAGTAATAGTTTTTTAGCAGATCAGGAATTGTTGACTAGAACCAAAGCCTTTGAAGAAAAGCATGGCAATCTGGCAATTGAGCGACTGGACGGCGAAGAAGCAAGTTTTGAACAGATGCAAGCAAGTTTGGAAAGTGCCCCATTTTTATCTGCCAAAAAGCTGGTTATATTGCGCCGCCCAAGTGCAAATAAGCAGTTTGCCGAGTCATTTGAGGATGTTTTAGAAAGAGTGACAGAATCTACTGACCTGCTAATTGTAGAGACAAAGGTGGATAAGCGGTCAAGCTATTACAAACTGCTAAAAAAACAAAAAGACTTGGTTGATTGCAGTGAGGTAGAGAGCAGAGATTTGCCGGCTTGGTTGGTTGCTTTTGCCCGTCAGCAGGGGGGCATGCTATCGCCAACAGATGCGCGTTATTTGGTAGATAGACTAGGGCCTAGCCAGCAATTACTGCGATCGGAAGTTGATAAGTTGTTGCTTTATAGTTCTGATATCACCAGAGACAATATAGATACAATGACGGAATTAACACCGCAAAGTACTGTTTTTCAGCTGGTAGAGGCGGTATTTTCTGGCAAAGCAAAACGTGCTATTGAGTTGTATGAGGAGCAGCGCCTGCAGAAAGTTGAGCCAATTGTAATAATGGGCATGCTGGCGTGGCAGCTGCATATTTTGGCAATTGTCAAAGCGGCTGGGAATCGAAATTCCGCCGAGATTGCCAAGGATGCCAAGCTAAATCCTTACGTTGTCCAAAAGACCCAGAATATTGCAAGCAACATGACACTAGCTGAAGTAAAAAAACTAATAAACGAAGTTGTTTTGCTAGACAGCAAACTTAAGTCTGTAACTATTGACGCCGATGATGCCATAAAGCAGTTGTTTATTGATATTGCAGCGCGCTAAAAAGAAAAACCCCGCGTTAGAGCGGGGCAAAGAGTAACCAAAAAAATTATTTCTTGGTTGTTTTCTTGGCGGCAGGTTTTTTAGCTACTGGTTTCTTGGCGGGTGATTTTTTAGCAGCAACTTTTTTTGTGCTACTGATTTTCATACCGGCTGCTTTTGCCTTGGCAGCTAGTTGGCGCTGCTTTCTAGCTACTTTGTTTTTGTGCATGACGTTCTTTTTAGCGGCTTTGTCTAATGCACTCTGGGCTTTTTTGTGCGCGTCACTAGCCTTGCTACCACCGAGTGAAGTGGTAAATGACTTTATTGCTGTCCGCAGACTGCGCTTGGTTTTTACGTTACGAGCGGTCGCTTTCTTGGTAATGCGTACTCGCTTCTTGGCTGACTTGATTATTGGCATAAATGCTTATCCTTTGGCTTATGTTTACTTGTAAGTCGGATTGAATATACCTGTTATCACCGAAGTTGTAAAGAGCAGGCTGGACAAGCTTGTGCTTATATGGTAGGCTGACCCCTAGAAGGTCACAAAACAAAAATGGAAAATTCCGGCAACATACAGCAACAGATAGCACAAAGAATAAAGGATGCTAACAATGTTTTGGTTACAGTTAGTGCCAACCCTTCTGTTGATCAATTGGCAAGTACAATTGGTCTGACATTGTTACTAAATAAGCTTGGTAAACACGGAACAGCAGTATTTAGTGGTCGAGTACCATCGACTATTGAATTTTTAGAACCAGAAAAGACACTAGAAAAAGACACCAACAGTCTACGTGATTTCATCATTGCACTAGACAAAGCCAAGGCAGACAAGCTGCGCTACAAGGTGGAAGACAAGCTAGTAAAAATATTTATCACCCCTTATCGGACGTCACTTTCTGATAAAGATCTAGAGTTTAGCCAAGGCGATTTCAACGTTGATGTAGTGATTGCGCTGGGCGTTAAACAGCGCGACCAACTGGATCAGGCAATCGTGACCCATGGTCGCATTTTGCACGATGCAACAGTTATATCTATAAACAATGACGGCGCAGGTGACCTAGGCACTATGAACTGGGTAGATGCGCAAGCTAGTAGTTTGTGTGAAATGGTGGTAGCTTTGGTCAACTTGATGCAGGATGCCAATTTGCTTGATGGTCAGATGGCAACGGCTTTCTTGACTGGAATTGTTGCCGAAACAGACCGGTTTAGTAATGAAAAAACCAGTTCAGCAACGATGGGCATCAGTTCTAAGTTGATGGCAGCAGGTGCCAATCAGCAACTGATCGCAAACAAGTTAAAAGAAGAATTAGCAGTCCCAGATATGGCAGTGGCAGGGGAAAGTAGCAAAGACCAAGCAGACAACGGATCAGGTCCAGACGGATCACTCAGGATAGATCATCCCGCGAAAAAAACTGCAGATAGCCCAACAGATGGGGATGGCAATACTGACGGCAAAGTTGATGAGATACACATTGATGAGCACGGCACTCTTATACCTGTTGATGAAAGTAGTAAAACTGAGCCTGAACACGATGACGTGCCAGAAAACCCAAAGATTGTTCTAAATCCACCAACATTAGGTGGCACATTGACGGCAAATAGTAATCCAGAAGGTCTTGACCCCAGTACGGATGCCATGACTTTACCAGTAGTTAAGAGTCCACTGCTGAGCCATGACAGTCCGCCAGCTGAGCAATCACCTGATTTACCACTGCCAACGCCGCCAAAGCCAGCCGAACTAGAGTCGAAGCCTGAAGAAGCGCCGATACAGGAGGAAGAACCCGAAAAACAAACGCTGACTGAGCTCGAAAAGTTTGTCGATAGCCCTCACGTGACTCCGCAACAAGACACAAAGCCAGAAGTCACCCCATCGACTGAACCAAATCATGATCATGAAATGGTCAATGCTGCCCGCGACGCAGTTAATCAGGCAATATCATCTGTAGATTCTGCTAACCCTGAACCGATAGCTGCCTTGAATGCCCAGCCGATGAACCTTGATCTTGGCAATAAACCGGCATCAAACAATGTTCCAGCTATAACAATTGACGAGAGTGGAACACCAAACTTTGGCTTGCCAGCAAATCTTGTGCCAACGACTCAGCCAAATGACGAAACAAAGAGTCCAGTTAGCGATCCCACCGCGCCACCACCAGTTCCGCCGCCTATGATGCCTCCTAGCTATGGTTCTCAGCCGGCTGGCACAAAACCAGAAGATCAGAACCCTCTGGTGCCACCCGTTTTATAG
>CAYGHF010000072.1:0-3718 GCA_964349795.1 uncultured Saccharimonas sp. (SeqCode)
ACTTCGCCTTCTACAGCCTCGTCTTTTTTGTCTGGCTTGTCATTCGCGTCCTCTTCACCTTCAGCTGGCTTTGCTTCTTTGGCAGCTGCTTCGTACATCTTAGCGCCGATTGGCATAATCTTGTCCGTTAGCTCCTTGGCAGCAGCATCGAGTGCGTCTTTGTCTGCTTTTTCATCTGCCAAAACTTTCTTGGCAGCCTCTACAGCTTCATCGATTGCCTTGGTGTCTTCTTCTGAGATCTTGTCTTTGTTGTCTGATTTCATCTTGTCGGCTTGGTAAATTGCACCATCAAGCAAGTTACGAGAATCAATAGCTTCACGCTTTTTCTTGTCTTCCTCAGCATGAGCTTCGGCTTCTTTTGCCATCTTCTCAACATCTGCCTTATCCAAATTACCACTGTTTTGAATAGTGATGCTCTGTTCTTTGCCAGAACCCTTGTCCTTGGCAGTTACGTTCAAGATACCATTGGCGTCTAGGTTGAATGTGACTTCAATCTGGGGCACGCCACGTGGCGCGGATGGGATACCATCAAGCACAAACCTTCCAAGTGACTTGTTGTCGGCAGCCATTTCACGCTCTCCCTGCAAAACATGAATCTCTACTTGTGGCTGATTGTCGGCAGCCGTAGAAAATACTTCGCTCTTGCTAGTTGGGATAGTCGTATTACGAGTAATCAACTTGGTAGATACGCTGCCTAGAGTTTCTATACCCAAAGACAACGGAGTAACGTCTAACAGCAGCACGTCCTTGACGTCACCTTGTAGTACACCACCCTGAATGGCTGCGCCTACGGCAACAACTTCGTCGGGGTTTACACCCTGCATTGGCTCTTTGCCAAAGATAGCTTTGACCTTTTTCTGCACAGATGGCATGCGAGTCATACCACCTACCAGCACCACGGCATCGATTTCACTGGCTTTTACACCGGCATCTTTTAGCGCCTTTTCGCACGGTACGGCAGTTTTCTCAATCAATTCACCAACCAAACTTTCTAGCTTAGCTCGGGTCATCTTGTGTTCAAAGTGCTTTGGGCCGTCAGCATCAGCCGTCAAAAATGGCAGATTGACATCAACTTCGTTGGTTGTAGATAGCTCAATTTTGGCCTTTTCGGCTTCATCACGTAGTCGCTGCATAGCTGCTTTGTCGTCAGAAATATCCAGACCATGCTCTTTTTTGAACTCGTCTACAAAGTAGTTGACTAGAACTCGGTCAAAGTCAGCACCACCAAGGTGTGTGTCACCATTGGTACTTTTCACTTCAAACACACCGTCACCAAGTTCAAGGATAGAAACGTCAAATGTTCCACCACCAAGGTCGTATACGGCAATCTTTTCATCCGTCTTTTTGCCTTTGTCTAATCCGTAGGCAAGCGCAGCAGCAGTAGGCTCGTTGATGATACGTTTTACCTCAAGACCAGCAATCTTGCCGGCGTCTTTGGTAGCTTGACGCTGAGAATCGTCAAAGTAGGCAGGCACAGTAATTACCGCCTCTGTTACTGGTTCACCCAAGAAAGCTTCGGCGTCCGTCTTTAGTTTGCCAAGAATCATGGCACTAACTTCTTCTGGGCTGTAATCTTTGTCACCCATCTTTACCTTGACGCCATTACCAGCTTTGACCATTTCATAGCCCATCAGTTTGATGTCTTTTTGGACTTCTTTGTCTGACCAGTTACGGCCTATCAAACGTTTTACTTCATAAATAGTGTTTTTGCTGTTGGTAACCTGTTGGCGGCGAGCAACTTGGCCAACTAAACGTTCGCCGTTCTTGTTCAATGCCACAACGCTCGGCGTAGTTCGGTTGCCTTCGCTGTTGGCGACAATTTCTGCCTTACCCGCTTGCATAACAGCCATAGCTGAGTTGGTTGTCCCTAAATCGATTCCTATAATCTTGCCCATCTTTTTCTCCTTTTTAGCAATGTATTAGCTAGAGTGCTAACAATGATTATATCATAAAAAATTAGCACTCTACTGTCAAGAGTGCCAACTTTTAATTTGCTAGGCTTCGACTGGTTTGATTTCTTCCCAGATGAGTGCAAAATCTTCTGGGCTGAACCCAGATGTCAAAACAAATTTTGTTTGGGCTTGCAACCGACGTTGTTCTAGTGATTTTTCGGCATAATCATCGTTTTGTTCTGCTCTGAAAAGTTCGGTTGCAGCCTGAAATAGCACAAGCTTGGGCATCCCGTAAAGATCCTTCTCTAGGGGTGACCTAGATTTGTCTGTGGAGTTGACAATCTGTCGAGCTATATCAACCGCCTGACAAACTTGTTCTAATTCCGTCACCGGCTGACTATTCAAACAGCTGCCCAGCAAAACACGTCGGCGACAAGCCAGCGCCAAATCTCGTTCGCGAAGACTTACAGGATGCAAACCCTTGCCAAAATTTTCTGGCAGACCGCGCCACGATTCAAACTCATCATCAAAAGCCCAATCTTTAGCAATCTGGGGCGTGTTGGCATCTAAAAGCGTGCAGTCTGAGCACACCTCACCTGAATTTTCACTCATCCCGCAATAATACCAAAGTGAGTGGCTGTAAACAAAAGCACTGCTGCATAACCTAGCTCTCGGGGTCCACAAACAGTATCTCGCCGTGTTCTTCGGCATGAACAAGTGCAACCAAAATGTCTATTTCCTGCTGGGATAAGCCGTAGTCACGACTAGCTAATAAATCCAGTTCGCTCGATGCCTCTACTGATATATCGTTTAGACCAAGGGCAGCGCGAATCATAACGCGACTATGCTAAATCCTTAACGCCCACAATTTCAAGCGTGATACGCATAAATGATTCGGCGGTTTGCTGTTGCCGCATCAGTACCAGTGTGGTCCCGTCAAGCGTAGGGTCTACTTGCACCATGTTCATAAGACTTTCGCCAAGCGCGTTATAAAACAGATTTTGTTCCTTTGGATAGATTCTTTCTAGCTGACCCAAAGTGACTTGTATTGGAATTGGGTGAGTACGAGCAAAATCGTGAAGGTTTGATACTACCTCAAACGTAGGAGCAACTATTCCTCGCTTGGATGGTTTCATACTCGCTTCACTTTTACCATGGCGTGGCGAATTACATCTTTATCAATCTTGTAGCCAGCATGTAGTTCTTCCGACACAATTTCATCGCCATCGCCGTCATCGGCACTAACTGCCTCGTGAAGTTCTGGATTAAATGGTTCACCGACGGTTTTGATGCGTTCCACACCCATGTCACTCAGTGTCTTTTCAAACTGTTTGACCACTCCGCTAACGCCTTTGACATAGTCATTATTTACCAGATTAGCTGGGACATGTTTGAGGGCACGCTCAAAGTTGTCAATAATCGGCAGCAAGTCTTTCACGACGTCGACTTTTACAATTGTTCGCAGTGAAGTTATCTGTTCTTGGTGCTGGCGACGAATATTTACAGCATCAGCCCGCTCACGTTGCAATGCGTCAGTCAGTTCGGCAATTTTTTCTAGGTACTTGTTGCTAGGTTTAGAGCTCATAAGGGGCTTCTCCTAGCTGCAATGGTATCTCTCTAGCATAGCGACACGCGATATGTTCAAGAGCTGCTAGGGCAGCTGGGTCTAATGGCTCTTCAACCTCAACCCTTTGTCGTACTGCTGCAACACGTGCCAATGCTTCTACAGGTGACAAAACATACTTACCATCTGAGTCAGTTTCAAATACTCGCGCCCAACCATCATAAAATGCCCCAAATCCCGGTTGATTAAAAAAACGTGAGTT
>CAYGHF010000073.1:0-1318 GCA_964349795.1 uncultured Saccharimonas sp. (SeqCode)
ATGATTCACTGTGCACTGCTTGGATCAGTTGAGAGATTCCTGAGTGTCTACATCGAGCACACAGCAGGTCGTTTCCCAATCTGGCTTGCCCCAGAGCAAATTCGAATCGCAACCCTGAACCAAGAAAAAGCAACTGAACATTACGCTGAAAAAGTTGCAGAACAGGCAAGAGAACTCGGGCTACGAGTAAGTATAGACAACGCCAGCGAATCTGTTGGCAAGAAAATTCGCAGTGCCGAGTTAATGAAAATTCCATATATGGTAGTCATCGGGCCGGAAGAAGTAAAAACTGGCCAAGTTCGTCCTCGTATGCGAAGTGACATGGCAGTAACTGAAAAACACGGCAGCGTTGACCTAAAAGAGTTTCTGCAAACTGTTGCTAACGAATCCAAAGGTCGTGTTAGTAAAAGCTCGTTCTAGTCCTATGAAGAAGTTAATAGCTGTTGATCTGGACGATGTGTTAGCAAGTAGTGCTCAAAACTTTGTTGAATACAGTAACAAACGCTGGGGCACGAGGCTCTCAGTTGAGGATTACGATGAACACTGGGGAGAAATGTGGGGAATTGACCACAAGCAGACTAAGCAGCGTGCCGACCATATCTACAGCTCAAAAATACAAGTTGATATCAAGCATTTTGATGATGCGTTATTGGTTCTTCAAAAACTAGCAAACAAGTACAAATTGGTAATAACTACTTCCCGTCACCGACTAGTACAAAAAATAACCACAGAGTGGCTGGACACTTATTTCAAAGGAATTTTTGATGATGTGCATTTTGCAGGTATATGGGATCAGGGGCATGATGCTGATGTGGCGGTCAACCTAACAAAAGCAGAGCTCTGTAGCAAAATTGGTGCTTCATATCTAATTGACGACCATCCAAAACACTGTTTCGCCGCAGCCGAAGTGGGTGTTGATGCGTTGTTGTTTGGCGATTATCGTTGGAATCGTAGTGTGACTCTTCCAGAACGGGTTACGCGGGTAAGGGACTGGCAAGAAGTGGCAAGATATTTTCATGCCAAGAGTTGACGCTGAATTTAAAGAACGGGTTTACGAGCTCGTTGCGCAGATACCAAAGGGAAGACTGATGACATATGGGCAACTGGCGGCTTTGGCTGGCACGGCTTGGGCTGCGTGGGAGGTGGGGCAAATCGCTCATACAGGACCAGTCGATTTGCCATGGCAACGTGTGGTAAACAAACAGGGTGGCTTGGCCAGCGGGTACCCGGGCGGCAAAACGGGCCACAAAGCCGCGCTAGAGCTTGAAGGCATGATCGTAGGTGAGAGTGCCAAAGATCAGGATATCGTCGTGAATCT
>CAYGHF010000073.1:1328-3677 GCA_964349795.1 uncultured Saccharimonas sp. (SeqCode)
AGCCAGTGGCTATCCGGGTGGCAAAGCTGGCCACAGAGCCGCACTGGAGGTCGAAGGCACCACAGTAAGTGATGATTTCATAGTAGATGTATCGGAGTTGTTGTGGCAGCCGAAGTCATAGTCATTGTTGGTGAAACAGCGTCGGGCAAGAGTAGTCTTGCCATGGAGTTGGCCAAAAAGTTTGGTGGCGAGATTATTTGCGCCGATTCATGGACAGTTTATAAAGGCTTTGACATTGGCACGGCCAAGCCCACCTACGCCGATCAAAAGCTCATACCTCACCATTTGTTGGATGTCGCTGATCCGCTAAAGGGTTTCAGCGCGGCCGAGTTCAAACGGCGGGCGGAGTCAGCCATTGCTGATATTCAAAAACGAGCTAAATTGCCAATTGTGGTGGGTGGAACAGGGCTTTATGTAGATAGTTTGCTGTTTGATTATAGCTTTATGCCGGCGGGTGATTCGGCCAGAAGGCAACTCCTAAACGCTCAGACACTTGAGCAGCTTATGAAAGAAATACGTGCTAAAAAAATTGACGTGACAGGCATAGATCTGGGCAACAAAAGGCGCTTGATCAGACTAATTGAATCAGATGGCAAACGGCCGACCAGTCAAAAATTGAGGGAAAACTGCCTGATACTAGGTCTAAAGGTGGATAGTGAAGAACTAAAAAAACGTATTCAAAAGAGAGTTAAAGGAATGTTTGAAATTGGACTTGAGAACGAAGTTCGTCAACTTGCGAAGGGCTATGGTTGGGGGGTGGAGCCAATGAAGGGAATCGGTTACCGCGAGTGGCGGGCCTACTTTGAGGGTGGTCAAACACTGGCAGAGACCAAGCAGCAGATAATTAGTTCTACGAATGGCTTAGCCAAAAAACAGCGGACTTGGTTCAAGCGCAATAAATATATTCAGTGGATCGACGACCCCCGTCAAGCTGTTGCGTTGGTTACAACATTTTTGAACACATAGCAGTGGTAACCGCACCGCATTCTGATACAATACAAACATGATTGAACAATTGTTTGGGTCAAAAACGAGGGTAAAGCTGCTACAACTTTTCTACAGTAACCCCAATAGGTCGTACTACGTCCGCGAGATTACTAGAAAAATCGATGAACAAATCAACTCTGTTAGACGAGAACTAGCCAACTTACTAAGCATTGGCATTATCTCCTCTGATACAAACAACAACAAACTCTATTACGAGGTAAATCAGGACTACGAATACCACAGCCCGCTTGCGGCAATTTTTGGCAAGGGAGTAGTTTTGCCCGCAACCAAGGCACCTACCGCAAAAAGTGAAGCTGTCGGCATAACGGCACTTGGCAATATAGAGTTGGCACTTTATGTCGGTCAGTTTACTAGGGATGAAACTAGCGGCATAGATTTATTAATAGTCGGTGATGTTAACCAGACAAAACTGAACCACTACATTGAGGAACTAGAGACGCAAGAGGGCAAGGAAATTCGTTATGCAGTTATGCCAGAGAGTGAGTTTACCTACAGACGTCAGGTGAATGACAGATTTTTGTCCAATATACTGTTGTCCAAAAAACAAGTATTGATAGACAAACATCAGTTGTTTAGCGCAGATTCGCCTAAATCATCAGCAAAAGAAAAGGAGTAAAATGCTACATTTCATTTCGCAAAAGAGTACAGAGTACAGAGCACAGAGCAGAGTAGTTGCATCTAGCAAACTCACCCCTCACCCCTCACCCCTCACCCCTAAAGTGACTGAAGGGAACGTATAATGGAAATTCAGTATTATGGTGGCAATTGTATTAGTTTGAGCTCAAAAAAAGCGACAGTAGTTATTGATGACAACATGGTTCAGTTGGGACAAAAAAGAATTACCAAAGCTGGTGATGTAGCCTTGCAAACCTCAAAGGACATAGAAGTTGTTGCGCCCCAAGCCAAGATACTTATTGATTCACCCGGAGAGTATGAAGTCTCGGGCGTATCGGTGCAGGGCATTCCAGCACGTTCACATATGGACGAAGAAGGCAAAAAAACGGCAACGATATTCAAGATTATGACAGATGATATACGGCTAGCCGCGGTTGGTCACATCTATCCAGAACTTAACGATAACCAGCTAGAAGCACTCGGCACAATAGACATATTAGTTATACCTACTGGTGGCAATGGCTACACGCTCGATAGTGTCGGAGCACTGAAGTTAATAAAGAAGATAGAGCCAAAAATAGTCATACCTGTCCACTACGATGACAAAGATCTGAAGTACCCAGTGCCACAACAGCCCTTGGCGGAAGTATTGACTGGTTTAGCCATGGAAACTAAGGAAACAGTAGCTAAATTAAAAGTAAAACCAGCCGAGATTGGTGAAACCAC
>CAYGHF010000074.1:0-3644 GCA_964349795.1 uncultured Saccharimonas sp. (SeqCode)
AATGCGCTGGCTAAAAAACAGCAGGCAATCGTCGCTGACAGAGCCGGTACAACCCGTGACATCAACCGCGCCGTGGTTCGATACGAAGGCAAAGAGATTGAGCTGATGGACACAGCCGGTATTCGTCGCAGTGGCAAGATAGAGAAGGGCATAGAAAAATTCAGCGTGCTTCGAAGTCTTAGCGCCATTGAACAGGCCGACGTATGTTTGGTGCTGATGGATGTCAACGAGCTAAACGTAGCCCTAGACCAAAAGATTGCCGGTATGATAAAAGAAGCTGGCAAAGGATTGATATTAGTTGTCAGCAAGTGGGATGCCGTGGACGAGAAAACACCATACACCCGCGACCAATTGGCGGCAAACATAAAGCGCAACTATCAGTTTGTGCCATGGGCTTCACTGATATTTACCAGCTCTGTAACTGGGCAAAATGTTACCAAGATCTTTGACCTAGTGCTAGACATTATGAATGAACGAACCAAAACGATTAAGACTACCGAGCTCAACCAGTGGCTACGCCGTGTGGTCGACAAGCATCCGCCAGCTGGGCTTAAAAACCGCAACCCAAAACTTAACTACATCGTTCACGAAGAGGGCAACCCTGTACCAAGCTTCAAGGTGTTTGGCAGCCACACAAAATTTCTGCACTGGAGCTATAAACGTTACATGGAAAAAGATATGCGTGAACACTACGGTTACGCCGGTACGCCTATAAAGTTTTGGTTTATAGAAAAACACGTGACACACAAACACGGTCAAAAACCCGAAAAAGAGTAGAATGGACTTATGGGATTATTCCAAAAGAAACCTCAGGTTAGCAGCAGCGCACCATTGTATACGCTAGGTCTAAACAAAACTGTTCTGGTTGTTGGACTTGGCAACACAGGCAAAGAGTACGACACAACACGACACAATGTTGGCTTTAGTTGTATCGATGAATTTGCTAAGTTGAATGATTTTGGTAGCTGGATTGAAAAGAAAGATCTGAAATGCAACTTCACCAGTGGAACAATTGGCAGCACAAGAGTAATCGCCATAAAACCAAACACCTACATGAACAACAGCGGGGAATCGGTTCAGTTAGCAGCTCATTTCTACAAAATTGAGCCCGCTTCCATACTAGTGCTACACGATGAACTAGCCATAGATTTTGGGCAAATTCGGACTAGACACGGAGGCAGTGATGCTGGTAATAACGGTGTTAAATCGGTTATACAGCACATTGGACCAGATTTTCCGCGCATTAGAATTGGCATTGCTAACGAAATATCCAGCAAAGCCGACAAAGCCGATTTTGTGCTAGGCAAGTTTACCCAGACAGAGCAATCTAAGCTTGCAGCCCTGACTCGCGAAGTAGTCTCGATTATCACCGAATTTATTGCTTCGGATAAACTGCCTCACGACACTCACAGTTTTGTTAACTAAATCGCTTTTTAAGCTTAATGGTAAACATCGCCGTCAAGTAAAGCCCACCAAGCATAACTGGCCACTCGCCCAAAACGGTGTAGGGTGTCTTCTTTGTGTTCGACCGTAAGTTAACTACCAAGGTAGAGCTAGGATAAATCTGGGCTAGTTGATTACCATTGTGATCAAGTGCAAAAGCTGGCCAGTTGTTGCTACTTTGGGCAAAAGGACGTGCATTGGCAACCGCCATAAACTTGGCAAAACCACGATGCTGAACGGCAAACAAACGCGATCCGCGAAAAATCTCCAAACTGGCCGAGTTTGTCAGTAGCACCGCGCCCTGGTTCGTAAGATTGCGGTAATCCTCAGTGCTTAGGATGCTTGAACACACAGCTGCGCCGACCTCAAGACCACTAGGCGTAGTTATCGGTGCAACCCGATCATTACCGCGTATCACTTTTCTAGATACTTCAAAATTAGTAACCGTGTCGGGGCTCAAAAGCCTGAGCCACGGCTCCACGCTATAGGCCAAATACTCACCGCCCACAATCAGTCGCGATTTTTGGCGCTCGCTCGTGATGCCCTGACCAATTGTGCCGTATAAAAGTGTATTTTGGTTGCCTTGGGCGGTGTATGTTTGCTTTGAGCCTATAAACACCGTGCTATCACTACCGCTCATTCTAGTTGCTAAATTATCATTAGTTATGTCGTCCAGACCATATTCTGGCAACAACAACAGATCAGCAGAAGATTCAACATGCTGGGGGTTAGCTAGTTGCTGAGCAGATATTTGCACTTTTATGTCAGCCCCGTGTGGAGTCTTAAATATCTGCCAAAGACCCATATTTAATGTTAATAACCCGACAGCAATGAACGCCATTAGTTTTCGATCTTTTAACTTGACCATTGCGTACAAAAGCACCGCAAAAACAGCCGTAGTGCCATGAAAGCCAAATAGTTGCGTCAGGTATTTTAATGGCGTGTGGGTAATGAATGGCGTGATGGATGTAAAGGGCAGTACATCATCAATACTTGCTCCCTCGCCGTACCAGATGAAAGTACTTATCCAACCCAGGAACCACAACACAAAAGCCGCCAACACAAATAAGGTACTGAGTTCTAGCACTCTATTTTTGAATTTCAGTTTTTTAATAAGCCTGAGACTCTTGGCGATAATAATTGTTTGGAGCCCAACAATGACTATGAAAACAAAAAGGGCAATCAGTGTGGCGACAAACTTATTATTTGAAATCGCGGCCGCATCGATAAATGGAAGCCACACCCAACATAGGCTTAGCAAAACAGCTACATGGACGCCCTTATTCTTTAGCATATACCTAGTTTATACAATGTACCCCAAAGTTTATATCGCAATAATAACGCCAAGTTGGTTAGCTGAGCACTTGAAACATCAATCAGACAGTCTAAACTGAATGATGCGCAGTGAGACCAACTTAAGAATTAAAATCTTACAATGCCGAACTGCCTTGAGTTTTTCGTTTCGTAGATACTAGATATACAATGCGCCTAAATACCCATACCGCAAACCTAGCAGCCAAAAACTATTTATCCGGACACTATTCGACAACAATGCTACCTACGTTAAACGGGATTGATCCCTCATTTGTAACCTGTACACCAACTTGCCCCGATGAGCTCATAGTGAACTCGCCACTTAAGCATATTTTGCCGTAAGCGCTTGACACAGGTACAGTTACATTTTCACCAGTACCTAATCCTGTTATACCTATAGATATACTCGCTGTTGCCGAGCCACTGCCCGTGGAACGAGCATTGATGCACGGCTTATAATGGGTTATTCCACCCGGTGCACTAAAACTTACTTCGAGTTTGGAGTCTGTAACTGGCATCTTCCAAACATTCAAGTTGCTTTTGCCAGATTGACTTTCGGATATCAAGGATGCTCCATTGCTTCCACTTATGCCAGAACAGCAAAATGTTAAAGTTGACGCAAAACTTCGATATGCATACACCCCAGCCCCGCTGAGCGCAAATATTAACACAAACAATAAAGCCATACCCTTAGGATTAGTTGGGTTTAGAGCGCTAATAATTCTTCGTATACTAGATTGTTTTTTCTTTTTTGCCATGAGGGGTTTTCCTATTTATTTTTATATCTATGAGCTAATTAAACATTACCTTTTTATAAAAAGCAAACAGCTTATCCACAGAACCTGACGTAGTTGACCAGATATCATAAGTTTATCATTGGCTTCGGA
>CAYGHF010000075.1:0-3449 GCA_964349795.1 uncultured Saccharimonas sp. (SeqCode)
ACTTAAACTTGAACATATGAATACTATAACCGCTAAAGAATTACGTGACAATATTGAAAATGTCGTCAAACGAGCCCGGTCAGGGGAGCATATCCGTGTAACTTACCGCTCTAAGCCAGCTTTTACCATAGCTCCTGATGCTCCTGCTGTGGGGGCTCTGATCCCTGGTAGCCGTGAAGCCATAGGACAATACTTAAAACGCGTTAATGCGCGTAAGCGAGTATCTGGCAAGCCCATTTTTGACCCAGAAAAATCTATCAAAGAGCTCTACCACGAAATGCTGGATAACGACCCGAAATATAAACCGCCTCACCACGGATGAAGACTTGTATAGATGCGAACGTGTTGCTGGAAACCTTGCTGGAAGGTCGCATCAAGGCAAATGTCGCCACGAAATATCTGTCACGCGTTGAAAATGGTGCCTTGTCGCCACTTTCCGCGCATCTGTACGTGCGCTTTGGTATAAAAGAAAAGCATGCAGTGGCTGATTTATTGCAAGATCTGCAAGCATACCGGATGCTGACTATGGATGAGGCTGTCGTGCGTTGGGCGGCAGCCAATGTCCAAGGTAATCACTTTGAGGACGCGCTTCAGGTTGCTAGTGCTCTACTGGACGGTTGCGACAGGTTTGTAACATTTGATGGCCCACTTGCCAAAAACTATGGGCAGTTTATAGACATACAGCTCTTGGCTTAACCCTTGTGGCTATTTAAGACCTCTTGCAGAATAAGCCATGAGGCCAGAACGTGATGATTTTTGTTCCAAAACGACCAAAGCCGACAAAGCGTAACCAAAGTTACGGTGCGAAGGGTTTGGATCGGTTTGGGGCAAAAAGGGCGCGTTCTGGGTCAGGGATTTATTTTGCAAGAGGTCTTTACTAGTTACTTTTTTTAACCACGAGTTTCCCACTTTGCCATTGCCCCAGGTCACACCTGAACGGCTACAAACTGTCAGCCCTCTCTCGATGTAACTACGGTTACCTCTCCTTCGGTCGAAAAGTTTTCGCTCGTCCAGGTGCAACCTGGGGCAATGGCAAAGTGGGAAACTCGTGTTAACTATGAAAGTTCTTGACTCTTCTGTTTACCGTCAGCCGTATACTGTATACTTTTCCCCATGGCTACGTATAAAGTTATCCAGGATATAGAGTCAGAAGACAAACTATTGGGACCGCTGACATTGCGACAGTTTGTCTACGCCGCAATTGTAGTAGCAACGGGGTTTATTGCTTTTAAATTGGCAACCATTAGTCCGTTTTTGGTTATCCCATTTTTACCTCCCATGATATTTTTTGGCACGCTGGCCGCACCATTTGGTCATGATCAATCCTCAGAAGTCTGGCTATTGGCAAGAATCAGGTTTTTCCTAAAACCCCGTCGTCGCATATGGGATCAGAGCGGTATCCAAGAACTAGTAACCATTACCGTACCCAAAAAAATCGAAAAACACCTAACAGATGGTTTAAGTCAAACAGAAGTAAAAAGTCGTTTGCGAGCACTAGCTAACACAATAGATAGTCGTGGCTGGGCTGTGAGGAATGTCAATGTCAATATGTTTAGTCAACCATCCTATTTGACGGCAACAGCCAACGATTCCGATCGATTGATAGAAAACGATAGCCTACCACAGGAGGTGCCTAGTACAGACATAACTGCCGCAGACGATATTTTGGACGCGACAAGCAACCCAACTGCCCAACACATGGAAACCATGATAGCCGAATCCGCACAAGCTCATCGCCAAGCACTTCTCGCAACAACACAAGGGCGCACTACCCCCACAGCTCAACCCCCAACAGATTATTGGTTTATGAACCAGTCTATAACAAACGCTCCCGTACAACACGGATATACAACACCCTCGGCTGGTCCACTGATATTTCCTGGCTCTCCGGCAACGCCCGTCGACCACAAAGTCCCCACCTCCGCCTCAGAGCAAGAGTTGTTGGAGCATATCCACATGGAACATCAACGACCTAATCCGGCTTATGGTCACACTAAAATATTGAACCCATTAGGATCATCAATACCCACAACTCCAACACCAGCCCCACTACCGCCACCCCCCAGCCCGAAAGCACAAGATGACCAACCCACCAAAACAACGATTGCCAGACTTGCCAATAATGACGACTTGAATATATCGACAATTGCCAGGGAAGCAAGCAAGGCCACCAAACTAAAGCCAGATCAGGAAGTAACCATTTCATTGCGCTAAACTGAACTGACCCAGAATCGCTCATCCCCAGAGTAAATCATCTCAAACAAAAACTGATTTGTCCTAAGAAAAGGTACTCTTAGTAATATCGAGAGAATAAAAACAGTTTGTAGCCCCACAGTATTGGTCTGTTATGGTGAAAAAGTGCGAAAGTCCTATATAATAGATTGGTATATAAATCTTGTTTCTATAGGGTGGCCTGAATAGACATGGATCCGAATAATTTACCACAAACTAATGCTCAAACTAATACGGGGAGTATAGCCCCGAGTATGCAGGGCTATACCAACAACCCAAACGCGCAGGCATATGTTAACCCAAGCGCGGGTCAATATGGCTCTGGGCCACCCATGCAAACAGGAGTATACGCGCCAGCTTATGGTCAAACTATGCCAGGCAACGTGGTACCGCCAATACAGCCAGTCAAATCCAACCCAAACAGCACTCAAAACACCCTACAGATAGCCGAAATACGGGACGGTATCGTGATCATGAATGATGGCAGTTTTCGCGCCGTAATTATGGTCAAATCAATCAATTTTGATCTTATGAGTCCACAAGAACGCGAAGCTATAGAGTTTAGTTATCAGGGATTTTTGAACGCACTGTACTTCCCAATCCAGATTTTTATGCGCTCACAAAAGATTGACCTCCGTCCATACATAGAACGCCTGGACAAAATACGTTCCGAACACGACAATATGCTTTTAGCTCTATTAATGGAAGATTACATAGAATTTATTGCTAATCTCTCGCAGCAAACAAACATAATGGACAAGCGGTTTTATGTAATTATTCCATATTTTCCCATAGCAGATGTCACCAAGGCAATCACTCAGAGCGTCAACTTTTTTAGTGGTCTAAAAGAAATGTTTAACAACAAACAACAAACCGTAACTATCAATGAAGCCGATCTGAACAAAGCCAAGGATGAGTTACGCAATCGAGTGCAAGCCATTTTGGCGGGTCTACAGCAATGTAGCATTCAAGGTCTGCCTTTGGACACCCAAGAGTTAATAGAACTATACTATGACACCTACAACCCAGATACCGCCACCCGACAACAACTCAAAAATTTTGATGATTTATCTGCCACCGCAGTAGAAAAGGGCGTAGGCCTTGCAACACAGCCCAATCTGGACAGGACCCTCCAATGAATACCGAAATCAGAATACCGAAATCAGAAACAAGCACGAAGCACGAAGCACGAAGCACGAAACGCTATGACCTGGAGG
>CAYGHF010000076.1:0-3429 GCA_964349795.1 uncultured Saccharimonas sp. (SeqCode)
TTCGATAAGTGCGTAAATTACTAAGACAGCGGCAACCGTGGCATACATAAACCAAGGTACGTCGTAGCTATGAATACGGGGATTTGTCGCTATAGCAAAAATATTCACTGTAAGTATCATAACAAAAAGGCTACCTGAGGCTAGCATCATAGTATGTCGTGGTCATCGATGCGGTGCAGCTATAGCTGGGGAACAAGGTTGCCTTTTTTGTTGAAAGTGCGGGCAGCTTCAAGTTCCTGCGCAAAATGCTCGTCTGTTTTACTCAGCCGCAACAACTGAGTACCTTGTATGAATACTGGGTCAACGTGGCGAAATTTTTTGTAAACGCGGATCCCGTTCTTGGTGCTCAGGTGCGTGAGCGACTTTTTTCGTAGCATAGTAAGAATTTTTTGCAGCGATGGATTTTGATAAGTCTTGAGTTTATCAACCACAAATTGATCATCCTGCCAAAAATCATCTTTGGTGATGGTCTTGTCCTTTAGCGCCAACCTTAGTGCGTCGGCAAATAGTCGATATCGCGAACTGCCCTCTAAACTCCCCCAATGATCCCGCTGTTGTTTTAGAAAATTAGTTGCAAATAAGTGGGCTGACGTTTTATTTTTAAATACAATTTTATTGTCTTTTTCAGTAAGATTTTCAAAACACTGCTTGGCAATTTCTTCTGGAAATTCTCTGAGAGAATAATCAATTCTGTCCGCACACAACTCGGGCAAATCTCGTTCTAGTAGCCCAAAATGGTGGTAGTCGGTTATCCGTGCCGGATCGAACCCGTTCTTTTTCAAAATCCTAGGCAACTCTGAGTTGGCAATGAACTCGTCATGATGCTCGTCTTGATAATCTTCGGTTTTGCCATCCCCCACCACCCAATCGATGGTGTGTGAAAAGGCTGTGTGCGAGACGTCGTGTAGTAGTCCAGCTATTTGTTCCTCTTCGCTTGCCCCCAGCCGGTTTAGTAGTAGCATTACTCCAACCGAGTGATCGTATCGGGAAAAGTTTTTGATGTGGTAAAACTCATCTGGAATGCCAAACTGGGCAATGCCCTTTAGTCTCTGAAGCGACGGCGAATCAATGAGTTCAAGAATGCACCTAGACGTTATTTTGGCCCGCCCGTAAATTGCATCATCTATAACCACAAAGTTATTTTACCAGAACGGGTATAACTTGCCTTGGTAGAGGGGCGTATAATAATGAGTGGAGGGAGATATATTATGTCTAAACAATGTCAGAGCTGCGGAATGCCGCTGCAAACCAAGAAAGCTGGTGATTGTCGTGGTACGGAAGCCGATGGCACAAAAAGCCAGAAGTGGTGCAAGTTATGTTATGAAAATGGGGCGTTTATCACACCCAACTGTACGCTTGATGAGATGAAAGTTATTGTCGACAACGCGCTGAAAGAAAACGGCAGCGGCCGAATAATGCGCTGGATGGCGCAGAAACAACTTCCCAGATTGGAGCGCTGGAAGACTAAATGAAGAAGATTTCTGGTGGGACAGCACACAAAATGCCGGTTGATCTACAAAAAGCGTTGACCGGTAGTAAGTTGATCACAGAAAAGTGGGAAAGCCTGACACCGCTGGCTCGCAATGAATGGATCTGCTGGAATGTCACCGTAAAACAACAAAAAACGAGGGACGAACATATAAAACGCACGGTCGAAGACCTTGCCAAAGGCAAACGCCGGCCTTGTTGCTGGATTGGCTGCATTCACCGCACCGACAAAGCCATCAGCCCCTCAGTTCAAGGGATCTTGAACAAACAAAGAGCTAAATAATACTAGCTACGAGGTAAAGAAATACCTGCTTGTTTTGCAGCGGCGAGTAGTTCTGAATTTAGGGTCAACAGCTTTTCTTCAAGAGTCAGCTTTTTAAATTCTTTGTCAGTAATTGTTGATTTTTGAAGATCAGCGATCATATCGTAAATGTCTTTTATGTCATTTTCTAGTGCTAGTAATTCTTCTTTTACCAGACCCCGTCCTTCTACGCGAAAATACTGCTGCATTTCTTCGCGCACTATTCTACGACCGGTACTTTCAAACGTGTCTTGCGCCACGTCTTCAACTAGTGAACGTATTTTTTGCAGATCATTAGTCGACAAGCTCATATAGAGATTTTATCACAAGCAAAACGTAAATTTGTATTGCTAATCGTGCTTGGTTCAGCTCACGAGTCATGAACTTTCGTTAAGATACTCAATGAGTAGAGCAATTACTATTTGGTCTTTTTTGCCACGAGTTTTTTTGCGATATCCGTCTTGTTCGCTAAACTCGTATGCTCTCTTGAATACCTTGGGTTTTAAAGTTTTTATTGACGTGCTATTGATTAAAAAAGTAGTTGTGCTGTCTTTGAGTGAACTCGTAATCCCGTCACGAATAAGTATTTCCTTGCTCGCAAAACTAACATGCAAATCTTCTACATTAACAAAATCATGCTCATGCAAATCGTGTAGCTCAAAGCCAATCTTACTCATAATCACGACGAGGTTTTCCCAATCATTAGCCATCCATCGTTGATCAACAAGCAAATCTATATCACCGAATTCTTTGAAGTTCCCAATGAAAAGTGATACACCCTGTGACCCGTATAAAATTGGATCAACTCCTGCCGCTCTCAGATTTTTGATGATTCGTAGTGTAACTTTTGGAAGTATATTCATAGCTACATCTTCCCTCGTACAACAATAGAAGTCCAGTGGCATAAATGCTCATGGACTTCTATTCAAGTATCATTTCTTGGCTCGGGTCTTCGACTAAGCTCAGACTCTAAGGTGAGGCCGGACAGCGCTTCCCTCGCTTTGCTCGTCGCTTCTTCAGATAATCTTGTAATCGAAAGATTACAGCTCTTGTGTTTACGACACCAAGCCTCACATTTTTTCATTGTCTCCTCGTCTTCATAATGTAGCCCGCATTCAGTGCATTGGTATAGCTGTTTTTCGCTCATAAATTACTCCTTAATTTGTTCTATGTGGCTTTCGATTATATTTAAACCAATAAAGCTTTCTAGGGCGATAATGAAATATGCAGCGTTACCGCTCGTCAGTCCAGCGCCCGTAAACATCAAGAGGTAACTGATGTAGATTGGGTTTTTAGCAATTTTGTATACTCCGCTGTGCGTTATTTTGCCTCGTCCAAACCAGTTGCCGTTTGCGAGTGCCTGCAGGCCAATTGCACGGATGGATAGAGTGAACAATAGAGCTGCCAAACCGTACAGTAAGTAGCCGATGACTGGCGAGCTGGTGATAGTAAGCTGGTAATGATCGTTCAAGTTAACTAGCAAGTACAGAAAGACAATCCAAGCTGGCAATATAAGCGTGGTGTGCATCACCCAGCCGTGCCGCCAACTGTCATAGACTTTGAAACGCTTTTGTACATACACGCTTGCGGAGTTTACGCCTGTAGCGAGCGCGAATATTGTGCATGTCAGTAGTAGGTAT
>CAYGHF010000077.1:0-3298 GCA_964349795.1 uncultured Saccharimonas sp. (SeqCode)
TCCGAGCCGGCTGGCATTTGAGCTGATATTTGACTGAGACATTTCATCGGTATGAAACAGCGTGTTCTGAGCAACGTCATTATTCCTCAATAAATAGACGGTTGGGACAAAGAGGCAGAAAGCAACCATAGTGGAGATAAAGATCTTTTTGGACCACTTTATTAACGGTTGAGCTAAAACCGCCGCAGAAACTAGTAGCCCCAAAACTGCGCTCCGAGAGTAGGAGAAAAACATAACGATGCTGGCGCAAAACTGAGCGATGAGCCGCTTGGCTTTGCCAGATATAAGCAAGAAAAGTGGCAGCACAAACAGCATGTAGGCACCCAACGGATTAGCACCACGTAAGGTGGACTGGATACGTCTAAATGATAGTTTTTGATCTATCGTTTGAAATGCTGGTATTGTAGACGACCCATAACCGAAGTGTTTCAGAAAGTCATGTGGCAATACAAGTTGCAATAAACCAAAAATAATTACAATTACTGCCGGTAGCAAGACATAGCTTTTCCAGCTACTCCTTAACACCGAGGTCTTGGAAGCAACCACCAAGACTAACATAAAAAATCCTAGAAACCTTAGATTCACAAGCAATGCATAGATAAGTGCCACAGTCGTAACATTGCCTCTAGCAAATGCCAGCCAACCGATTACTAGGTGAAGTATTGCGTAGAGCATGATGAGTTTCGGTAGTAAGCCACTTTTCAGCCAGTTTCGGAGCTTGATATCTGACCAAGCTACATACAGCAAACTCGGTACCAGACTGACTATAATAACTTCTTTCCAAATCCGAATCAGATCTAGGTGACCAGTGTTAGAGCCTAGCCATGTTGTAAAAAATGCATGAAAGGGCAGGAGAGACATAACGCCAATAAACACAAAAGCGTTTAGACGAATAAACTTACTGGGGCTAGCTGTCTTCTTCATGGATGTTACAATCTAGTATAGATGAAAAGTAACGCTTCCCTGCGATATAACGCTTTTTTGGTAGTCGGCGACTTTCTAGCCCTAGTCGTTGCCTTTATTGGAGCCTTTGTACTACGCGTCACGCTCGACTCCAGACCAATTGCTGCCTCAGTATCTGCCACCACCTATTTGCGGGTTTTCCTAGTGCTCCTTCCCTTCTGGATTTTGATTTTTACTCTGCTAGGGCTTTATGAAAACCGCATTTATGAAAAACGCTTTATAGAAATTGGCAGACTATTTGTTGGTTCATTCATAGGGCTGTTGTTTGTTATTTTTTGGAACTTCCTGTCCGTAAAACCAATTTTCCCAGCCAAGCTTGTACCTATATACGGTTTTGTTTTGGCGTTTATACTTTTGGTCGTTTTTAGAAATTTGGCACGCTTACTTAGGACACTATCTTTCCGCTTTGGTCACGGCATAACTAACGTACTTATTATTGGTAATACTGCCGTCACAACCGAGCTTGCCGATTCTCTTTATAACAGCAGTCGATCTGGCTACAAAGTAGTAGGCATGGTGGGTAAGCAATCTACGGAACATAAAGACATAAAAGTATTTAGTTCGTTCGATGAAGCTTGCAGCAAGATTGGCATTCACAACATCCACAGCATCGTACAAACTGAATTGTACGCAAGCAGTGAAAAGAATAATGCCATACTCGAGTTTGCGCAGGTCAATCACATAGCTTACCGCTTTATACCGGGCAACACAGAATTGTTTGTCGGGAACATCGAGGTCGAGCTTTTTCGCTCTTCGGTGCCAGTTATTGCCATACACCAGACACCGCTGCTAGGTTGGGGGCGAATCATCAAACGGGTCTTTGACATAGCTGTAGCGATCCTGCTGATTATCCTGACGTCGCCAGTCATTGTGGTGGTTTCTATTGCCAACTATTTTGCCAGTGGTGGAGTATTTTTCAGACAGACCCGATTAACACGTTTTAACCAAAAGTTTCGGGTTTTTAAGTTTCGTTCCCAGTACAAAAAATATGATGGTACAACTCCTGAAGAAGCCTTCGAACAAATCGGAAAACCAGAATTTGCGAAAGCCTATCGAGAAAACGGGGACTATCTGGCGGACGATCCTAGAATAACTCCTTTTGGCAGATTTCTAAGGCGCACCAGCCTCGATGAGTTACCCCAATTGTTTAACGTACTCCGAGGTGATCTGAGTCTGGTTGGACCACGAGCACTAATACCACAAGAACTAAACGCCTATGAAAAGCGCCATGCTATCCTGAGCGTTAAATCTGGTATCACAGGTCTAGCTCAGGTGTCTGGACGCAAGAACATCAGCTTTGAAGAAAGACGACAACTTGACGTCTACTACGTTCAAAACTGGAGTTTTTGGATGGACGTAGTGATACTAGTAAAAACCCTGAGGGTCATACTACAAGGCAGCTGATGAAAGACCCCTCAAAAATGAAGGTTGTGATCGTGCATGATTGGCTTGTCGGTGGTGGCGCTGAATTAGTAGTCCAAGAACTACACCGTATGTTTCCTGACGCACCAATCTATACGTCTTACTGTACCGACGAGTGGCGCGCAAAACTCGACAATAAAGTCGTTACTGGGTTCTTGCAACACTGGCCGTTCTCAAAACTTCGCAAATATTTGCCACTACTACGTATTTGGTGGTTCACTCATCTAGACTTATCACAGTTTGATTTGGTTATCAGCAGTAGTGGTAACGGCGAAGCAAAAGGTGTTCGTGCCCCGAAAGACGTGTTACACGTATCTTACTGCCACACGCCTACGCACTTTTATTGGAGACACCATGAACAATATCTGAAAAACACTGGCTTTGGGCGACTAGCGGCAATTGGATTGAAATTACTAGTAGGCCCACTTAGACGGTGGGACCTAAAGGCCGCTAAAAGACCCGACTTCTTTATTGCTAACTCAGCGCACATCCAAAGTGACATTAAAAAGTATTACAGCAGAGATTCGATAGTCATTCACCCGCCGGTTGATACAGCGCGGTTTTCTGCACTAGAATCCAAAACTCGCAGTGGTTTTATAACTGTTGGCCGACAAGTTCCTTATAAACGAGTCGACCTCATCGTGTTAGCCTGCAGCAAACTAAACCTACCGCTAACTGTGATTGGCAAGGGTCCCGAGCATGACAAGTTGGCCCGTTTAGCAGGCCCAACCGTAAAGTTCATTGAGAATGCGTCTGATGAGGAGGTGGCAAAAGCACTCGTCTCTGCGGAGGCATTTATTTTTGCAGCACTAGAAGATTTTGGTATCACTCCAGTTGAGGCAATTGCCAGCGGCACGCCAGTCATTGCCTTTCGCGCTGGTGGCGCGCTAGACTATGTTATCCCTAAAAAGAC
>CAYGHF010000078.1:0-3278 GCA_964349795.1 uncultured Saccharimonas sp. (SeqCode)
GTGCGGGGGGTACGGGGTGTGGTCATGTCGTCTCCTCCTCGGAGAGTGTAGTTTGTTGCTGCGCGGGATGCGCTGGGCGGTTGCCCGTAGTGCGTTCTCGACAGGTTACCCCATCGAAGGATCGCAACCAAGGCAATATTCCGCCCAGTCGCAACCCTGCATACAACAAAATCCCCTCGAGATGGGTTTTGGTGCAGCACAAGTGCAGACCAACTAATGTGATCTGCCTAGTGCCGCACCAAATTCCAAACGAAGTCAAAAACCTACTTCCGTTACCAAAACTGTCTATCCAAAAAACCAAGACGCACTTGTAAAGAAACCTTTACAAATTTCGTATAGAAAATTGGTGTATTGTCACTAGCATAGACATCACATCTTGATTACTAAATGCAAGCTGTTAATGTTGTTGAAATAAGACTTCTTTTAGTGAATGAGAAGTACCTAAACGGTACATCGAATGAACAAAGAGAAGCATTAGCCAGCAAGATTTGCAGGTTCTTAGTAATGCAGGATGTGATGTCTATAGCATTCTGTCTCGGTAAGCATGAGCAAACGAAGTATAAACTCCAAAAGCTCGAACGCACCTCGAGTACAGACCATCTAATACTACTAACGCTTGACGCTAGTATTAGAAGGTCTGTACCCTAGGGCAACTAAATGAAACAGATGAGTGATCTGTAATGATGCAATTTGTTAATGTGCCCGTTGCTACCAAGGACTCCCAGATCAACAGAGACAAAAAAGACAGCAAATACCGCGCAAAAGCGCCCGTGCCGTCAAATTCTACCCCTGTTAATGACCCGATCATCACCCTATAAGCTAGGATGGCATAAATTTACCACAAAACAGGGTAAAAGTCAATACTTATCATAACAATTTTGACCAAAGCACAAGCGCTTTATTGCGGCTTTTGGGAGGTCAGATGAAAGCCAGCACAGACTGGGCATTTGTATACTCTTGTGGGGCGGTTCCTGTAAGCCTTGGCTGGGTTGATCTTTTTGAGTGCAGCTTGCGCGGCGGCATCATTAGCAAACCGCTTTTTCTTTTTGCACATTGCAGCTTCACTTTTGCTAAACATATTAACCTAACTTTACCAGAACCAACTCGAGAATCTTATGGTTTTGGTAATTCATCACAAGCCGCACCACTAGCCCAAAAGTCAGCTCCGACTGTGTGTCCTGCCGTTTCACCGCTAGGCACTGTCCAGACATGATAGTTCTTCAGACCAGTAGTGTATGGGTCGCTGACACACAAACTGCCGACATGTTGCTTTATGCCATTGGCGCGGACAAGCCATACAGTTGGGTCGCCTTGCTCTTGGACAAAGTTCAGTCCTGCTTCACCTTCATAGTTACAATATGCTGGCGTGCTGGGAACGTAACTGTCTACTGTGCTGTTGGCAACGCCAACCCACGAACCAGTTCCTCTGCGACCGGTTATGCAATCCCTGACTGCGGCGTTGCCTATGTAGTGAGACCTGC
Source organism: uncultured Saccharimonas sp. (SeqCode) (assembly GCA_964349795.1). GTDB lineage: Bacteria > Patescibacteriota > Saccharimonadia > Saccharimonadales > OMJO01 > CAYGHF01. Next base: position 1,482 of record CAYGHF010000078.1, read on the forward strand.
CACCTTCGACATAGTATGCTCGACCGTCAGGGCGCGCCAAAATCTTGTTTTCAAATGTACAACTCATCTGCGTACCCTGTGGTAAAGCGACAGCCACGTTGTCTGGCACCCCAAAAATCGAGTTTATGCCCAAACATTTGTCCATCTCTGGCCAAGGTATTGGTCTAAATAAACCATTTTCTGCATAGAACTGCTGCCCGCTGCCATTGAGGTAAAAAGCCACGCCATTTGGTATATCCATGTCAGGACCTTGCGTTACACTGTTTATGGCACTAACGTTTTGCAGCTCCTCGTAGTGGGGATTGCCGCTGGTATTTAGATAAACTGTTAGGGCATTTTGATAATAGCGTCGCCTGTAGGCCTGACTGCTGTTATCGCCTTCTATTCGCCACTGCTCTAAACCACCTAGTCCGCGCATCACAAAACCCGATGGGAACGAACACGCTGCAGGCAAATCAACCTCTGGAGCCCACAACCTCAAGGCTGCTGACTGGGGTATGACTAACTCCGAATGACCGTACACAGCCCTCAAGCATTCTTTAACTGTGTCGTTGTTGACGTGATACGAACGAATGCCGTTCGGGTCGATTACATATTGGTTGACTCTGCTCAATCCGGCAGCGCGGTAAACTTCTCCATTGGATATCGGAAACTGGTAGCCTGTAAAATCGTCCAGCCTGCCGCTGGGGATAGGCATCGCCCTGTTGCGCACTCCTAAATCATCAACTTCCCCCATACCTATGTCAAAAGCTTTGCCCCTTTTGAAGTAGTATTGCTGGCCGTTTCCACCCAGTACATAGACTGCCGTGCCGTCTCGTGGCGGGTGTTCGCCGACACTTCTATAGCCGCCGGCGTTATATCCTGCCTCGTGATCGTGAGTTTCGAGGTTAGAAACTGGTCCTAGCGGTGCGTTACCCCAAGTAGTCGTGTCTGTAGCCGACCAATCGTTTTTGTGCTCAATTGGAAATGCCGCACCACCTACCTTTGTGTACACCCACCCTTCTTCTGAGTAAAACTCCTGCCCGTCAGCAACACTGGCATAAGAAACCTTCCCAGTGCCTCCACCCCCACCATCGCCAGTAATAGTTTCATTGTTCAACCCTTTGCCCGAACCATTTACATCAATAAAATGATCCCAATCCATCGTTGAACCAATGACAAAATTCTGTGAGGCGTTTCTCACAGTGTAGGGATAAACTCTGTAATCCCCTTTGCCGTTATAGTTCAGCTCAGCGATATTAACAGTAGTTATTGCACCTGCTGAATTTTTCGTTACACCTGTCACGAAGCCTACGTGCCCATAGCCCTTATCATCACTCTGCGCAATATCACCTATCTCTATCGTATTAGAACTTCCTAGCTTTACTTCATATCCCTTCCTTACGGCAGCCTCGTTCCAAGTAGCGGCATCACCCCAACCACTTGGATCTACACCAGTGTATTTGGCAGTCCAATAGGAAGCACCGTCAGTACAGTTTCTGTAATAGTACCCTCTTGAGCTTACAGTTTCGTCATTGTCAGTACTTGACGGAGTTATATATGGTTTGCCATCTCCATTCTCATCAACCCACCACTCATACTGAGCACCAGTAGCTTGAGCCCCCATATTAGGATAATCATTCACAAAATCTGTCGTCGCTTCGGCAGGACTGTTGCCAGCGTCGGCAACTTCATGTGCCGTCGACACACCAACGCCAGCACCAGTTGATAATAAAAAGGAGAGACCCACCCGCGCCGCGCCGCTCCTAACTCTATCCCCGAGTGTGATTGCTTCTGTTTCCGGTTTTTGTTGTATTT
>CAYGHF010000079.1:0-3160 GCA_964349795.1 uncultured Saccharimonas sp. (SeqCode)
GAGGGAATAATGAAAAAGTCTTTTTATACCATCGGCGTCTTTGTAAAGATAAACACCAAACGATTTTTCCGTGATAAATTAGCCATATTTTTCACCATAGTTTTCCCGCTGATATTCTTGTTTGTATTTGGTGGTATTTTTGGCAAAAGCGGCGGAACTTCTTTCAAAATTGCTCTGATCAACCAATCAGACAGTGCTTTTTCTAAAGGTTACGTGGAACAGGCAGCCAAGAACCCACTTTTTAAAATAGACAAGAACTTGACAACCCTTGATACCGCCAAGGAAAAGATGAACAGGGGTGAACTAGACGCGGCGGTTATATTGCCAGATAGCTTTGGTGAGGCCAAAAACGGTAGCTCAACAGGGCAAGCTGAGGTCTACTACACCCAAAATAACGAAACGGCTGGTCAGACGTTAGTTTCTATAATTGGTACGCAGTTCAAGGCTACCAACACCGAGATAACCAAGGCAAAAGACCCATACACGGTGGTTGGCAAGCAGACGAACGATAAAGAATTGTCTCGCTTTGACTATACTTTTGCAGGTCTGCTTGGTTTCTCAATCATAGGACTGGGTATATTTGGCCCCATAAACGTTTTTCCAGAACTCAAAAAACAGGGCATTTTGCGTCGACTGCACACTACGCCGCTGCGGGTCTGGCAATACTTTGTTGCTACAGCCGTTTCACAGGCTGCTGTCGGGCTGGTAACTATGGTTGTGCTGTTTGCTGTCGCTATGGCAGTATTCGACCTCAAGCTAGTGGGAAATGTACTGGAGCTAGCAGCGTTTATCGTGCTTAGCATCACCACCATACTTGGTATTGGCTTGGCAGTCGGTGGTTGGGCAAAAAATGAGCGCCAAGCTGCTCCTCTGGGCAACATTGTAGTTTTCCCAATGATGTTTCTATCTGGTACGTTCTTCCCACGTTTTCTGATGCCAGAGTGGCTGCAAAATGCCTCAGGCTACCTGCCGCTCACCCCAGTGATTGACGGCATTCGACTAATCGCCACAGAAGGTCAGCATCTCACAGATGTAACCAACCAAGTTGGTCTACTGGCTGCATGGTCGGTCGTCATATATTTGATAGCTTTCCGCGTCTTCCGCTGGGAATAGCTTGAAAAATAAACACTAACGTGATATAATAACATTGATATGACAAAAGACGCATCAAACATTCCTGTCGATGTACTCCATGCCGCACATGGTGAGATGCGACGTGGGGTAGATCCTGCCGTGCTCGAAGAAATGGGCTACTTTGTGCCAGAAACTAGCGAGCTACATTTTGATGACGAAGCACAAGCAATGGTAGAAGTACGGCGACCCGTGCCAACTGACGGGCTACACGTAACTGACAGTCCCGAAGAGGATGAAGCTTGGCAAGCACAGCGTGCGGCAGCGGCTCCTTCGGTCGGGCGTACAGCTACTGGACGTCCACCTACTAGTGCGGAGCAGAACGCGGCAGCTCGCCGTCGTGAAGCTGAGCACTACCATCGTGCAACAGGAATTGGCGGGTGGCGTCAAATCCGTCGCGGCCACAGCTAACAGATGACAAATTGCTTCTAGAGGAGTAAAATACTACCCCTATGGGACGAAAACGACCTCCGGCACCACTGGAACCACCCGAACTGTTGTCTGATGCAGACATGCAGCGGTTTCGAGATGACCCAAATTTTAGGGTAGAACGTCGGTCCGCAAAACTCATGGCGCTGGCACCCCCAGCTGGGGGGACCGCAATTCGCGGCTATCAGCGTGACTGGCTGTTTTCCGGTGAAACAGAAGTACCAGCGCCAACAAATATCGACCCATTGCTGGTTCAGGCAATTCGTGACAAAACTAGGGGAACCCCACCATTTACAGATAAAATTACCGCCAAGTATGACATCTATCCGTATAAGAAAGCGGCCGAACGTTATGGAGTCCCGCAGAATCGCCGCTATGCAGCCAGAGTAGCGCGCGAAGTCACAGACCCGACGGTCTTACCTAACTTTGCTCAGGGAATCGAGCGTAACCTTATATATGCCCAAGATAGCCTACAATGGAATTTATGGCTCAAGAAAAACATTGCCGATTGGCGCTTGGCGTATGTGAATACTTTCTTGCACCAAGTTGAAGCAGGGATTGAGCTCGATGGCACAGCTGTTCGTCACACGGCTGGTGCCATCGCTGATATCGGATACTGCATGCGGCGTGGTGAAGGGTTAGGTCTCCTGCGACACCTAGGCCAGGACGAAACAACAGCCAAGGCTATCGAGCATATTGGTCAGCATGCAGCTACTGGTCACCCAGAAACACTCCGCGCAAACATGGGGCTGGTATTGTTCGCTCGTGACGAGCAAGAGAAGCGCGCAGACTATTGGGGCACAAGGTTTGATGCGACGTACGAAGCTTTCGGGAACCGCTTACCAGACGATGACTTAGCCGCTCAGGCTAATCTTGATACGCTGCTCGAGCTACTCTATACGGAGATTGAAGAGAGTAGGGAACAGTAGGTGGCAGATGTACTGTTGGGTTTGCCACACCCTTTCTTTGTGTTGGCGCCGATGGACGATGTCACCGACACCGTCTTTCGTCAAATCATTGCCGACTGCGCACCGCCCGACGTGTATTTTACAGAGTTCGTGAACGTAGACGGCTTGCAAAGTCCGGGCAGGGAAAAGCTACTCAAAAAGTTGCAGTTTAGCGCCAAAGAAAAACCATTAATTGCCCAATTGTGGGGCAAAATCCCTGAAAATTATTACAAAACCGCCCGAGAAATAGCTGACGGTACATTAATCGACGAAATCGCTCGGCACAACCAACACTTTGGCTCGAGCAAAGTGCAAGGAAGCAATGAGAATCGAGCGAACAGTACAGGTGGTACTGAGAGCGAGACTCGCAAGCAGCTGACACAGCAATTTGCCGAGAGCGATAGTAGGGTTACTAGCTCTGCTAGTGAGCAGACTATCGTGGCCAGTGGGTTTGCTGGGATAGACATTAACTTCGGTTGCCCCGACAAATCGGTAGTCAAAAATGGCTGCTGCATAGGCATGATAAATAACAGAGAGTTAACAGGGGAGATTATTGAGGCCGTCAGGGAAGGGGTAAAAGATGCTGGCAGTTCCCTGCCCGTTTCTGTAAAAACCCGTTTAGGGTTGAAAGACGTTGACTACACATGGCACGA
>CAYGHF010000080.1:0-3159 GCA_964349795.1 uncultured Saccharimonas sp. (SeqCode)
CACAAGCATTTTTCATAATAGTGTTGACAGCACACTAAGTCTTTGTACAATGAAAGTATTATTGTGCGTTGCACACTAACTAACAAAGGAGGACCCAATAATGGAGGTACAAAAAAAGTAAATTGAAGAAATAAGGAGGGTAAACAAATGAAAACTTACGAAAAAAGTCCGATAGCAGAAGTCTACATCCCATATATCGAATATCCAGACTTGCGAGCCGCTGCACAGGTACGGCTTATCTGGGAAGCTATAGGAGTTACGCCTCTACCGTTAATGAGTCGCTGGATTATTTATCGAGCGTTGCAGGTTTTTTAACAGAATGGTGCGGCGTATCGGCTCGAGGAAATAGGGTAGTCTTGAGAGGCCGCAAGACTCCCTCCTCGAATGCGTAACGTATCTTGCTTGCGGTATCAGGCAAAAATGGCTGTAGTAGGCTGGCGATTTCGAGCAAACAGCTGACTTGATAGGCAAGCACTTCACGAAGGTGATCGGTTTCACCTTTTTTGTTTAACTCCCAAGGTTTCTGCTCGTCGATGTACTGGTTAAGCCCCCTGACCTGCTCCCAAACTATGTCAAGCGCCTTGTCAAAGTGGCATAGGTCAATAGCTTCATGGTATTGATTTACATCGTGTTCGGCAGGTGGTACATCACCAATGATGCCGTTTTGATACTGCTGTATCATGGCAAACGTACGCTGTGTGGCATTACCCAACTCATTTGCCAGCTCGTTATTGTAGGCAGCGTGTAGTCTTTGCCAACTAAAGTCACCATCATCGTAGCTTGGTATGTGACGCAGAAAGTAGTACCTAAAGGCATCCGTACCATACTTATCTATAATTTCCTTAGGAGTTACAGAGTTGCCAAGACTTTTACTCATCTTTTTACCGTCAACAGTCACAAAACCATGCACGTAGAGTGTTTTAGGTAGTGGCAAACCGAGCGCCAACAACATACCGGGCCATATTGCAGCATGAAATCGTAGGATGTCTTTGCCAATCACCTGCACATCGGCTGGCCAAAACGCCTTGAAGTCGGCGTGTTCAGGGTAGCCTAGAACGGTGATGTAGTTCATCAACGCCTCAAACCAAACATACATAACCTGTGTGTTGTCACTGGGCACAGGTATACCCCACTCTATTTTTCCCTTTGGACGTGAAATACTTATGTCTTCCAAACCATCTGCTATAACCTGCAATATCTCATGTTTGCGCGTGGCTGGCAGAACATTGAACGATCCGCTATCTATTGCCTGCTGAATCTGAGGAGCATATTTACTAAGCTTGAAAAAATAGTTTTCTTCTTCAACTTTTTCATATGGACGGTTGTGGTTAGGACAAACACCCTTGTTTTCTTTTACGACTGCTTCAGTGTAAAACGCCTCGTCACCAGTACAGTACCAGCCAATGTATTTGCCCTTGTAAATGTCTTTTTCAAGGTTTTTCCAAACCATTTGGGCGCGTTGTTCATGTGCAACATCAGTTGTACGCACAAAACGATCATTACTAATGTTGAGGATTTTGCCCAAATCAACAAACTTTTTACTCATATGATCGGCAAACACCTTGGGCGACTGTTTGGCTTCGGCTGCTTTTTCGGCAATCTTGCCACCATGTTCGTCAGTACCAGTGCTAAAAATAACTTTTGCGCCTTGGGCCCTAGCGACACGTGCCAGCACGTCTGCCATCACAAACTCAAGCGCATGACCAATGTGTGGCTCACCATTTACATATGGAATAGAAGTTGTCACAAAATAGTTCATCAGCTTGCATTATAACAGATGTCACACCCCGCTGCGGCAATATTTGTATTTATGATGGAGCGTACTATCTACTGGTAAGTGGCGTAGTGGATGCCGCCGTCAGCAAAGGCAATGCCGTAGTACATGTACCAAACACCATTGATCTTTGCGAAGGTTGGATCCCCCGGAGGAGGAGCATCATTCTGTGGAGCAGTACCAGCCGCATTACCAAGCGGTGGGGCATTAGCATTCGTGGTCTTTGAAGCCAGCTTGAAGGCCAGAGTACCCTTGCCAAACTTTGCACCGTCAAATACGAACTCGTAGACACCCGCGTATGTTGTGGCGAACACGTGCAATTTATTATCGTCCCACTTCACTATGTCAGGTCCGTCCAGCTGACCCCTTAGGGTATCGTCTCTGGTGTCAACTGCTATACCTTTTTTGGTAAATGTCAGACCATCATCAGACGTTGCCCACATTAGTAGCTGCGTAGTGGCATTCGGCGTGTCAGCCGCATATCTGGTGTTTATAGTGCCACGGTATACCATCATATAAGTACCGTCGTCCTTTAGCTCAACAGTCGGCGCTGCCACATTGTCAAAAGTTAAGCCCGCATCGTTGGCTTTGTCTACCCTTGTACCTGTTTCATCCTTAAATGTCAGACCGTCGGTACTGATAGCACTCTTGATGACTGCGGCGCTCTGGTAATACATGCGCCACTTGCCATCTTTGGTCTTGATAACCTCAGGGAAGGTTGCCATGGTTTTTCTGGTACCAGTTTCTTGTGTCCAAGTCTTACCATCAGTTGAAATTGACGAATAAACCTCAAACTTATTACCCTGAACCTCTGGCTGAATGGCATAATACATGCGCCATTTGCCATCGGCAATCTGCACTACACTGGCATCGGCATACGTGCCCTTGACGGCAAATTCACCGTCTTTCCAAGCTTTGCTAACAGTTTTGGCCTTGCTGGACGTGTCTGTTGAGCTCGTTGTAGTAGCCGTCTTATCCTTGCGCGATTGCATGATTCGATATCCTGCAAAACCCACCCCGCCTAAGATAACTGCTATCAATATTACTTCTACCAAGAACGCCACACCCTGTTCATCTTTTCTCAACATTGTTTTATTCCTCTTATGCTTATTAGTCTAATAATACTCCAAACTGTCCAAAATCATAAGCATCTTGCAAAAAGTGTCATTATTTGTTAAAATATGCTTTATGGGGCTGAATTTTAAGCTCGACATTGGAACTTTACAAGTTAGTTTGCAAGCCGCTGGCTAAGCGTTATATGGCAAACCCAACAATTGCAAAATTATTGGATCGCGCTAAGCAATTTGTAGCGAGTTTTACTCCTCAATTTGCTTTCGCAACAGCTTAAGTTTAACTTAAGCCACGCTGAACCCGACATCAGATAG
>CAYGHF010000081.1:0-3122 GCA_964349795.1 uncultured Saccharimonas sp. (SeqCode)
TAGATAGTGACATCCCTAGGAGTTGAAGCGATAGTCAGGACAACAAAATCTTTCCCAATCTCTTTGATAGTGGCACTGTGACGAACAGTTTGACCACTTTCATTGATATCAAAATAGACAATTTGCTCTGCCGCTAATTCTAGTTTCTTGCCCTCAGCTACAAAATATTCATCAAAAGAGTTCAACAAAACAATCTCTGGGTCTGTTGCAGGGGTTGTTTGCACAGTAGTTTCTGCCGCATTGTTACTGCCGCCTGAGCTTGGACATGATTGTCCATACCCACACGCACCATACGCACCTTCACCATAAGCCTGGGCAAAAACCTGTGCTGGAATCATTAGCAAAACCAGCAAGCAAAAAAAACTCAGTAGTGATGTAATTTTAGTATTTCGAAGCCAAATCATTTACAACCTCGATTATAGCATCTATACTTATAGGGATTAATAAAAGGAGCGGGTATGTTTGGGAAAACCGAAGAGTTAATAATCGTATTTCTTATCATTCTACTTCTGTTTGGCGCCAAGAAGATTCCAGAACTTGCACGTAGCATAGGTTTGTCAGCACGTGAGGTTCGTAAGGGGTTTAATGGCGATTACGATGCAGAAGAAGACAAAACTTCAGCCAGCAAAAAAAAGACTTCCAAGTAATATAAGGAGAGGGTAGGGTGGCTCCGACACAGACATTTCACGAGCACGTTGCCGAACTACGCAAACGACTGTTGTGGGTTGTTGTGGCGGTGTTTGTTAGCGCCACCATTGGTTATAATTTTAGACTGCCCATAACCAGACTGTTGCAACGCCCTCTGGGAGCACCACTTTTTTATAGCTCTCCGGCTGGCAGTTTTAATTTTGTCATACAGATATCGATGATGATTGGCATATTTGTTGCCTTGCCAATAATGGTATACCAGCTACTGAGATTTATTGAACCAGCGTTGCCCATGAGAATAAAACGCTTCTCTATGTTATCGATCATTACCACCTCGTTGAGCCTTGCCATAATTGGCGCGGGGTTCGCGTTTTTCTGGGTTGTGCCAACCTCTCTCCAGTTTTTTGGCGAATACGCCACCGACCAAATCCAACCCTTGATATCAGCCAATGAATACCTGAGTTTTGTGGTGAATTCTATCGTAACTTTTGCGATAATATTCCAAATCCCGCTGGTTTTCTTTTTTATTGATAGAATCAAGCCTATCAAACCCAGCAAATTACTGAAATATCAACGACACGTTATTGTGGCGGCTTTTCTGATAGCCGTTTTATTACCGTTTACATACGACCCAATAACACAATTTGTCATTGCGACACCGATAATATTTTTGTACTACTTGTCAATAATCATCCTAGCTTTTACCAACAAAAGACGGGGTCGTCGCATGCCTACCAATAACAAGCTAATTGTCACAAAACCGCTGTTCCCCAGTGTGGCGCCACCTGTGCAGTCGTTTGTTAGCCAATCGTGGCGCGCAGCCGCGCGGCCAATTCTTTCGATAGATGGTTTTGTATCTCCTGCAAAACAAAAGTCACAATACGAAAATCCAAGTATTCAAGTATCTAAGTTACACCCCCCGCGCAATTTGTCAGAGCGCAACAGCAATATTGCTCCAGCAAGACCTAAGCGACAACTGAGCATCGACGGTTTTATACGCCCAATGGCAGTCTAGCTAAACACATAGCTTGACGAAGTTCGCTAAATCTCTTATGCTTGTATTGATACGATCAAACAAGGGTAATAATGGTAAAAAAAGAATTACAAAAACTACTTGAAAAACCGATGAACCGCAAGCAGTTCTTGGCCCATTTGGGGGCAGGCGCTCTGACGGTTATTGGTATAAGTGGGCTGTTAAAACACCTTGTTAACCTAGGCGCCAAGCCAAGCAGACAAGTAGCCGATGGCTATGGTGCTTCGGCTTACGGTGGTCGAAAACGTTAATATATAATGTAAGTGTTTGATTTGTAAACAGGAGAGTCAATGGCGAGGCTTCCAACACCAGGAGGAGATGACGGCACTTGGGGAGATGTCCTCAATGACTTTTTAGGCGTTGCGCACAATAGCGATGGCTCTCTTAAAAGCAGCCTGCAAGGGGCAACTGGTCCTGCCGGCACAATGGGTAGCCAAGGGGCGACGGGGTCGGCGGGAGCTACTGGAGCGACGGGTCCGAGTGGTAGTGCTGGGACTGCGGGCGCAACCGGAGCGACTGGGTCAGCAGGGACTGCCGGTGCTACGGGAGCAACAGGACCAACGGGAAGTGCTGGAGCCACCGGCTCGACAGGCCCAACTGGGGCTACCGGACCGAGTGCATTGACGACCAAGGGTGATATTGCAACCTATAGCTCTACAGTGGATCGACTAGCTGTTGGCAACAACGGCGAATCGCTAGTTGCTGACTCTACCGCCACAACCGGTAACCGCTGGTTCCCGGGGCAAATAAATATAACCAAGGCGTTCGTTGGGGGTCACTCGTACACCGACCAAGTGGCTGGAGTAAGTGAAACTCACACATGGGGCACAGATTACAACGTCGACCAGTCCATGATCAAGCGAGTCTATTCTATGTTAGGCATCAACGAATCTGTAGTTCGGCACGTAGGTGTTACTTCATCAATATTGTTGCGCGGCACCACCGCTGGTGGCTGGGTTACGATTTTGCGAGCCATCAACCCAACACGCGTAAGAGCCCCATATACTTCTCGAAACGGCTTATGTATGGGCTTTTGGGGTATTAACGACCTCAACACTTACGGTTCAAGTAGCCAGTACCGAACGGCTTACATCCACGCCCTTAGAACAGTAATTTCACGCTTTCGCGCTGCTGCAGTCTTTGAAAACGACAGCTCAACAGTCACTTATGACGGTTCTGGGGGTTCACACTGGTCGACAACAGCAAGCACGACCATAAACTCTGGCGACAACTATGCTACTACGTCTACCGCAAGTGACACTTTTACAATAGCAGTACCTTCTAGCTTCGAGGGAGGTGTAATTGCCATTGGCCTTATTGGCGCATCAAGTACCACCGGTGGGACAGTCAGCTTCACGGTAGATGCAGTATCGGCTGGCTCGATCTCGACGTCTAACATCACGGCAGATGGCCACCGAACTGGCATGGTACATCGTCTGAC
>CAYGHF010000082.1:0-3102 GCA_964349795.1 uncultured Saccharimonas sp. (SeqCode)
ACACGGGACTCACCACCCCGTCGACGAGGCCGACGCCGACAACGAATCCGCCGACGACAGTCGAGACGGCCCATCCGCCGCCCCCGACCACGTTGGCACCCGCACCGCTCACTTGTGAGCAGTTGGAGGCACAGGGCTTGCCCTTGCCACCACGCTGTTTGCAGTGAACGGTGTTAGTTGCACATACTAGGCATGATGCCAAAATGTGCCGGTTCGCAGGTAGCCGCTCCTTCTGGAGTCTGAGTCCATCACACGGACGAAAGCCTGCTCCACGTATAGAGTAATCAGAGATCGAGCTCGCCTAGCGTGCTCTCTCTGGGGTGTATTGCCACTGCACTGCTGGGGAATCCTATGATTTGACTATATGTCAAAACATACCCCAGCAGCTGCAACACCCACACCAATGGTTTGTAATGATGCAATTTGTCGCCCGCTCGTAGGTGCGATCTTTAACAATCAAAAGTTTGTGCACAAAACGAGTAGTTTGGAAATAACAATAATAACGACACAACCTACGCACCTAAAGCTCTATATTTGATTTCTCCTTGAGAAACAGACCAAGCCGTACATAAGGTACGGTGAAGGGAGTATCACAGAGGAAAATCGGATATAGAGCCAAGAACACCAATAGGTTCCAAGCCTTGCTTGGTAGCAGATTGATGTGGTGCGCAGGTTGTGAATGTAATAAAACATCGATGGAGGTGTTATATGAAGACAGTATTCAAACGTCTGATGGCTGGTCTATTGAGCATATTGGTTATTGCCGGTATCTCTATGACAGCTTACGCAGGCTTTGGTCCAAACCGTCCAACGAAGGCATGGAGCCCTAGTGTTGATGGTTTTGACCACGTAACATTTAACTCTTTCACTGGCGTACCAAACGGTATCGGTGATGAGAGAGACTTCCTACGCGGTCACCAAATTGGTAGCGCAGGAGGCTGGATTGACCCTGTCCAGAACGTAAAATCAGGTTCAGAAGTAGAAGCAAAAGTATATATTCACAACAACGCGGACGCACGTTTGAACGATCTACCGGGTAACCCTGGTGTCGCTCGTGATGTTCGTGTAAGGGTTGATTTGCCCGAAGGTATGGCAAAAAGCCAGCAAACTAAGGCTTTCATATCTGCAAGCAACGCAGACCCTCGTGAAATTTTTGACACACTTGACATGACCGGTGCAGATAGCAGCTTTTTTCAGCTGTCATACGTTGCTGGCTCTGCCAAGTTAATCCGTGGTGCTAATGTCACCGCGCTAAGCGACAGTTTGGTAACTACAGGTGTAAACCTAGGTGACCAAAAGGGTTGCTTTGACTACGTTCAAGAAGTTACTTTCCGTGTGAAAGTAAACACTCCAAACTACAATGTGAAAAAGCAAGTTCGAAACGAAGGTGGTGGATCACGTGACTGGAAAGAAAACGTGAGCATCAACGACGGTCAAAAGGTTGACTGGGCAATTTCATTTACAAACACTGGCGCTACTAGATTGAATGGCGTAAAGATTGTTGACGAAGTACCAGCTGGTCTGACAGTTGTTCCGGGAAGCATAAAACTGTTTAACACTAACTACCCTAGCGGTTACGCATACGGTGATAGTGCTATTCAGGCAAAGGGTCGTCAAATCAATATGGATATTGGTGACTATCTTCCTGCAGCTGACGCTGTTGTAACTTTCAAGACCACTGCAACACTACCCGAAGAAATTTGTGGCAGTAAGCACTTGGTAAACAAAGCATTCGCAACTCCTGAAGGCCTTGGTGCTGTATGGGACGACGCAAATGTTGACGTTAAAAGTCTACGAAACTGCGTAGGTCCAACTTACGTTTGTAAGGTGGTTGCTATCGAACAGCTCGGCGGCCGAAAGATTCGTGCTACCGTAACGCCTGAAATGACAGGCAATGTTCGTGTCAAGCACTACGCTTACGACTTTGGCGATCGTGCTACAGCCCTAACTGACAAAAGTTCTGTCGAGCATGAATATGCTGCTGACGGTACATACACAGTTAAGGTAAATGTAGTATTCACCGTTGACGGTAGTGACCAAACGGTTACTAGTGAAGCATGTGCGCAAACAGTTACTTTCAAAGGTGGCAATCCTGTGACACCAACTGAATTGCCTGCAACAGGCGCCGGAGACATCTTCGGAATCTTTGCGGCAACTTCAGTTGCTGGTGCGATTGCACACAAGTTGTTTCTTGCACGCAAATTTGCACGTTTGTAAAAACTGTGGATAAAGCTGTAGCATTATCGTAAAAGATATGCTACAGTAATCCTCAGAACGAGCATCGTGACTGACCGCTCAAGTAACAACTCTTAGTAAATACCCCTGCATTCGTGTGGGGGTATTTCATTTTCGCCCCTGTTCGGCTATTGGTTATTTTTGGCAGTTTCTTTTCTGGTTCTCATCTTGATGAATGAGACAAACATGGTTGTTATAGATTGTGGCTTCGCTGCCTCAAACTTGTCTCGAAGTTTTTTAAGGCGTGCCTCTATTTCGGGAATCGTTGGTTTCTTCCTCACAACCCAAATCACAAGTGCGTCGAACTCCTTATTCATTGCTATCGTCGCTCTAAAGTGGACACCGTTAATACGGTATGTAAATATAGCCGTCATCAGGGCTGTTCGTTTGTTGCCATCATTAAATCCATGGTATACGGCAATTGCGTCAATGAGTATGGCGCATACCGTGTCAACATCAAAAGACTCCACATAGGATATATAGGTTAATGGTCTTTCCGCTGCTCGGTGGACATTGGTTTCTCGATGAAAACCTGATTTGCCACCAGAAATATCTAGAACAACCTCGTGCATTTGCACGATCATGTCAAATGTGGGTGTTCGGAGATCCATTGTCTATTTTTGGGCAAGAGAGAGTAGGGCTGGCTTCATGTCTTTAGCCAACTTCTTCATAAGCTTTTTATCACTGTTCTTTGCGTAAGTAAGCTTCTTGTTCATAGGGTTATTGTACCATAATCGATTACCGTAGTACTAGTAACTATTTCAATTTCGCCCCTGTTATGTTAGAATTTACCAGCTACCATGCGGTCTCATCGTCTAACGTGAGAAATGCCAGTGGCATTTTGCAAGGACACATTTCAGATTTTAA
>CAYGHF010000083.1:0-3098 GCA_964349795.1 uncultured Saccharimonas sp. (SeqCode)
AGGACTCGAACCTCCGACCCCCGCGTCCCAAACGCGGTGCGCTAGCCAACTGCGCTACACCCCGACAACAGGGAGAATTGTACTATAAAACCTCTGTTAAATCTACTGCTTTCTGTTAAGGTCATGGAAGACTTGGGCTGCTGCCAGCGCCGTAACAAGGGCATCGTCATATGGATGGTGACGAGAAAAATTGCCTTGCTCCATAATTGCTTGTATGCGCTCTTTGCGCCGTGAGGCGTCAGCTTCTATCCGCAGCATAAGCGTAGTAAGGTCAAGAATCGGGAAAGGGTGTTGCCAATAACGTTCCTCCAAGTCATGCCCTTGGCACTCTAGCAAAAATTTGTATTCCACGGGGTAGCCATTGCTTACAACGACATAATCTGCCGTCTCAAGGGCACGCTGAAACCAACGCCAAAAATCCTCTCTCAGATCTTTGGATGTGCGTTGGGTTATAGACATATCACCAATTACAGGAACCACATTCTTTTCTACCCACGGATCAACTTGACCAACAATTCTGGTACGCCCCGTAAACCGATCTAGTACTTTGCCCTTTGTATCAATCACCACGGCACCTACGGCGAACGCCTGCCCATGAAGACCATTAGACTCAACATCAAAACTCAATAGGGTAGTTTTGTCGTTTATGGGCGGCGTCTTAGCTGGCTTTGATTCCATTACAAAAAATCCCCTAGCACTGCGTAAATTTGTTCATAGAGCCACCGGTGACCATTCTTGTTAGGATGAAGCCCGTCAACAAATAGGTACTCCTCGATCCAATTCAACTTACTCGCACCTGAAAAAACAGACACAAAAGCTACATTCTTTGCATTGGCAATGGACTCAATTGACTTTTCAAATCGCTCCATGCGTGAATTAGAAAAGTAAGACTTTTTACCAGTCGTAGGGTTGGTGCGCGGTAAGGTTTTCATCTCGTCTACTGGCTGCAAGCCTACCAAAATAACTTCGTCGACGTTCTGTTTTGCCAGTTCCACCAATGAGCCAAGTTGCTGCTCAAAGTTTTCAGGCGTATTAACAAAACTATCTGCAGACTCCACCGCCTTGGCGTCATTGCCTCCCAGCTCGATTACTGCGATGCTTTTCCTGCCGACCTTGGAGAAACTTTTTAACTCAATCAAGATCCGTTTGCTTATGTCATCAATTGTGGCACCAGGCACACATAAGTTATAAACCTCATGCGCTTCCGGCAAGGCATTGCCCGCTTGATACATCTCACTGTGTAGTTTGGATTTTAATAAATCAGGCCATCCACCCTGCGGGCCACCCACACCGTAAGCCGTACTCGCACCAAAGACAAGTATTTGTGCCATGTTACTTTACCTGATTACTTTTACTTACTTGTGCACCCAGACCAAATACGGCACCAAGCAAGGCGATTATGCCACCAACAAACACTTTGCCCAAAATTAGAACAATAATACCTACCACAACTAGGGCTAATGCTGATAGCAGGATCATTTTCCAGTACTGCGCATCGCTTGGTTCTTGAGTTTTTTGTACTTTGTTTGCCATAGTTCTATTCTAGCGTGAATTTATATATTTCAGTATTCCCGATTCGTTCGTGACTCATAAAATCGTGGTGAGGTATATCTTCAGCAATGGCTCTAACCATGCGCCCAGTCGCTCCGTGACTTACCAGCACAATTGAATTACCAGTCAATTTCTCTAGCCGATTCAACCCTCTTTTAACTCGCTTGTGCACATCGTCTGGGTGCTCGATATCTTTCACTAATTTTCCTTCACGAATGTGCTGGTCATGCAAGGCATATGATTTGCCGGAATAATAGCCGTTGTAGACTTCTATAAAATCTTCGTCGATTATTATCTTTTCTGGGTCATAGCCAATTTCTAACGCAATGAACTCTGCGGTGTCACGCGTACGCTCCATTGGCGAACTAACGATGACATCTATCTTCTTGTCCTTTAGACTTTTGCCCGCCGCTTTGGCTTGGGCTTCCCCTCTGGCAGTCAGTGGTGATTCGAATTCTCCACCTGCAATGATTTGATCCACGTTGGCTTCACTTTCGCCATGGCGGACAAAGTAAACGGTCTTCATGCTACTTGGCAAATTCTATAGCGCGGGTTTCGCGGATGACGTTGACTTTGATGGTGCCGGGGTACTGCATGGTGCTTTCAATCTTTGTAGCAATATCACGAGCTAGCTTAATGGCACTCAGATCATCTATGTCAGATGGCTTCACAAACACGCGAACTTCACGACCAGCGCTGATAGCGTATGACTTTTCGATGCCGGTAAAGCTATTGGCGACGTTTTCTAGATCTTTCATACGCTCTGCAAAGTTTTCTGCGCTGATGTTTCTGGCACCGGGGCGGGATGCGCTAATGGCATCAACCACTCGAACAATCAGTGCTTCGGTAGTTGTGGCTTCCATGTCATCATGGTGAGCCTCTGCTGCGTGGGCGACTTCTTCTGGTGCACCGTATTTACGTAACATCTCGCCACTAATGTGGTGGTGCTTGCCCTCTATCTTGTGAGTCAGGGCTTTGCCAAGGTCGTGGACTAGTGCGGCGTACTTGGTAGTCTTTACGTTGGCGCCGACTTCTTCGGCTATGATGCCAGCGATGTGTGCCATTTCTGTGCTGTGCTTGAGAACGTTCTGACCGTAACTGGTCCGGAACTTGAGCTCTCCAAGCAATTGCAAAATCTCTTTTGGAATACCAATGATGCCGACTTCTCTGGCGGCGTCTTCACCGGCACGAACTACGTCCTTAGCAACGTTAGCCTGAGCTTTCTCTACGATTTCTTCAATACGGCCAGGGTGAACACGTCCGTCTTTTAGTAGCATCTCTAGTGCTTGACGGGCAACTTCACGACGAACTGGGTCAAAGCTACTAAGAATAATCATACCGGGGGTGTCATCGACCATGATGTCTACACCAGTAGCACGCTGCAATGCCTGAATGTTGCGACCCTCTTTACCGATGATGCGACCTTTCATTTCTTCGTCTTCTAATTTCACTGATGTGACGGTTCGTTCAGCGGTTACTTCACTTGCCATTCGCTCCATAGCGCCAACAATAATCGCGCCAGCTTGCTCTTCTGCGAGGCCTTTGGC
>CAYGHF010000084.1:0-2925 GCA_964349795.1 uncultured Saccharimonas sp. (SeqCode)
CGGGTGTGCAGTGATGACGAGCGTGGCTCGTACACGTTCAGGTGTCCAGACTGCCATATGCCCGTGGCCAAGGACGCCAGCCGGCGCATCGTCGACCTCTTGGTCGGCAGCGGTGTTCGCATGCAGGTCTGGCGATTGCCGGCCGAGCTGAGCGAGCCACACGATGGCCCAGACCTCACGCCGGACGACTTGCTCGACCTGTACCTTGAGCTCCAAGACAAAGACGATCGCTGGTTCAGCATCGTCGAAGAAATGGTCAAGAATGGCAGAGGATAGTGGTAGCGGGTTGGCTGCAGCGTCCACGTGGACACTCCCCGTGCAACGCACGCAGCCAACCCAAACCACCCCCGCCACTTCAACACCCTCTGTCCTTTTCCAAGTCCTACTTAAGCTATAGCTAGACTGTGGCTAGTACACAAACTGGTTGCTTTAGCGCACTTTGAACAAACTAAAACAAGATCATTACAGGATTTATCGGCGCAATTTATGAAATTGCTGGTTTTTGACCCACAGTGACTGCATTCACCTATGTCCTTGGATTTATCACTAAATGCTACTGACATGCGCTTATCAAACACGTAAAGTTTGCCCTCCCAGTGACCCTCGTCCTTGTACTTCTCACCGTATTTGGCAATGCCACCGTCAACTTGGTAAACCTCGCTAAACCCTCTGTTTTTCATGAGACTACTGAGGATTTCGCAGCGGATGCCGCCGGTGCAATAGGTAACAATTGGTTTGTCTTTGAGTTTTTGCATCTCGGGCTTTTCTAGCTCCTGCAAAAAGTCGCGCGTTGTGCGAGTATTTGGCACGACAGCATTTTTGAATTTACCAATCTTGGCTTCGTAGGCGTTGCGCCCGTCCATAAAAACAACGTCATCACCTCGCTTTTCAACCAGTTCGTTCACCTGCTCGGGCTTGAGATGCTTGCCGCCACCAATCACGCCTGACTCGTCTACCTTCAACTCGTCAGGTGCCAGAAAAGTTACAATTTCATCCCTAACCTTTACGCTCAGGCGTGGGAAATCTTCGTCACTTCCCTCGCTCCATTTGTACATTATCTTTTTAAATTTACTGTGCAGGTTCATGGCTTTTTTGTAAGCCTTCAAGCCCTCAACCGGACCACCAAGAGTGCCATTGATGCCGTGTTTGCTGATGATAATGCGCCCTTTTAGACCATGCGCTTCACACAATTGCCGCTGCCAATGCATGACCGTTTCTGGGTCGTCAATCGGCACGAATTTGTAATAAAGGATAATCTTTTTCATTGCTACCACTGTTACTTCTCTGTTATGATATCAAAATGTCTACGCTAATGACAACTTCACAAAAAACAATACAGATTTTCTGGCAAACGGGCTTAGCGCATAAGAGGTTATTGCTTCTAGCTCTTATGTACCCTATCGGCAATATGTTCTACAACACCATAACTCCTCTTATTATTAGTAAGATGCTGGCAGCTATTGCCGTATCTGGGGGTCGGCCAACCCGATATATACCGTATTTCATTATATTTGCGACAGCAGGTGTACTTCTTAACCGTTACGGATTTGCCGCAATGCTGAGGCATCAAGCCAAAACTATGTCTTTGCTACAAACACAGGCGCTTGAGGTACTACTAAAAAGAAGTTTGGGATTTCACAACAACAACGTCGGTGGGAAATTAGTGTCCGACGCCATCGACTACTCCACTGCTTATTCCCAGTTAGCCGGAGCGATTTACGCCACTCTCATACCCTTTTTGTTAACGTTAGTGAGTGGTGTCATTCTGATTTTTTGGAACTCATGGATTTTAGGACTCATCATGCTCGGAATGATCTTGTTCGCGCTCGGATCGGGTATCTATGAAAGCCGCCAACGTAAACCAATGCGTGAACAGCGACTACACGCAAGCAAGGCCGTAACTAGTCATACAGCAGACACAATACTCAACGTACAGACCGTTAAAACTTTTGCAGCAGAATCACACGAACTCAAGCATCACGAAATTATCAATAAAGAACTAACTGGTTACCGTCTTAGGGATTGGAGTAACGCTGCTTACAAAGGGAATAATCGGATAGCCGTTTTGCTATTCATGCAGTTAATTCTATTAATCACCGCTATACATCTAACCAAAAACAATCCTCTTCTGTTGGGCCCAAGTATCTTTGCATTTTCTTTTACTGTAATACTTGGAACGCGGCTTTTTGAGATAAACACTATTTTACGCACCGTAGAAGACGCTCTGCTTCAGGCTTCGCCAATGACGGAGATCATAGAGCAGACCACTGAAATACCAGATAGCCCAATGGCAACCAAACTTATAATCAAGAAGGGCGTAATAAAACTAGACAATATAGATTTCCAATATCAAGATGTCTCAAACAGCCAAACGGTCTTTACTCAGCTGGCTATGGAAGTAAAATCAGGTGAAAAAATAGGCTTAGTGGGGCCGAGTGGCGGAGGAAAATCAACTCTAACAAGCTTGCTGTTACGTTTTGAAGACATTACAGGCGGTTCTATTACTATTGATGGACAAGATATCCGAAACGTAACGCAAAAAAGCTTGCGGGAAGCTATATCTTACGTCCCCCAAGAGCCACTTCTTTTTCACCGTTCGATTTTAGAAAACATCCGCTACGGAAAGCCAGGAGCGTCAATCAAAGAAGTTGAGCATGCGGCCAGACTAGCACATGCAATAGAGT
Source organism: uncultured Saccharimonas sp. (SeqCode) (assembly GCA_964349795.1). Lineage (GTDB taxonomy): Bacteria > Patescibacteriota > Saccharimonadia > Saccharimonadales > OMJO01 > CAYGHF01. The sequence goes on from CAYGHF010000084.1 coordinate 2,685, forward strand.
TCATCATTAAGCTACCGCTGGGTTTTGACACCATTGTGGGCGAGCGTGGTGTCAAACTTTCTGGCGGGCAAAGGCAACGCGTGGCTATTGCGCGCGCCATGATCAAAGACGCGCCAATTCTGGTTCTAGACGAAGCCACCAGCGCACTGGATAGTGAAAGCGAGAAACTTATCCAAGCCGCTCTGTGGAAACTTATGGAAGGCAGAACCACCATTGTTATTGCTCACCGATTGAGCACCAT
>CAYGHF010000085.1:0-2879 GCA_964349795.1 uncultured Saccharimonas sp. (SeqCode)
CGAGAGGGAAATACGCGACTATTTACGGCGAAAAGGGCACGATGAAGAGGTAGCAACAACCATACTTAACAAGTTAAGCAATAATGGATTAGTCGATGATGCAGCATTCGCAAAGTCTTGGGTTGAAAACCGTCGTCTTCTGAAGCCAACAAGTTTACGCAAACTCAAACTAGAACTTCGCCAAAAAGGAATTTCTGATGACATTATGCAACAAGTTTTAGCCGCCGATGATACTACAGATATAGATACACTAAAAGAAATGATTGTTCGCAAACGTCGCCAAACCAAATACCAAGACAATGAAAAGTTGATGCAGTACCTTGCCCGCCAAGGCTTCAATTATTCTGATATAAAATCCTTACTTGAGAGTCGGGGGTGAGCAGCCCGAAACGCGGATTTATTCTGTGTCCGGCGCGATGAGAGGGGGTGTCCCCCTCTCATGATTGACTAGCCGGCTGGTACTGGCGCGCCCACACCACTGCGCTTGCCTTGCAGCGGGTCATTAACGACTACTTTTTTCAGGGTGATTTCAACAATTTGACTACGGTCGATGCTCAGTTGCCCACCGCTAAAGCTTTTTAGCAGATTTTGCCCAACGTACAGTTTTTGTATATACATAGTCTCGCTGTCCAGCGCGTAGTCGTTAACTTTACCAAGGCGTTTTTTACTCGCTGTAAACACAGCTTTTTCCAAGACTTCAAAGTTTAGTTTCAATATTTCTTGTAACCTTACTAGATCTCTCGGGTCACTCAGTACATCATGGTCGTTTACTATGTAGCCATGTGGCGTTTGCTCGCGGATATCCTGAGTTAGTAGCACCAGTTGGTCTTTGCTAAAACGGTCTTGGCAAAAGAAGCCTTCAATTTTTAGGTTGTGAGGATTGATGATTGGCGCTATCGTTTGGGCAATCGGACCACCAGTACGTAGACTCAATACGGCTTTATTTTTCAAAGATTCACTTAGCTGCAACATAGTACATATTAGTATAGCTGAAAAAACCTGTGGATAACTTTAGCATCAGCATTATAGGGGTGTACACTTCACATATTATGATACGACTTCGGGTGTTAGCCGAGGTGGTGGGGATAACATTGCTGCTATTACCAGCTCGTGGCTATAGTCTGCCGGCAGTCGATGAGATTATGATAGTGCAGCTGCAGACGGGTACATCCAGCTCGGCGAGTGAGGAGTTTGTCGAACTGTACAATGCTGGGGCTAACCCCGTCGATATTAGTAAATACGTCGTTGAATATTACTCAGCCACTAGCACATTTGTTACGCCTTCCCGTTCGATCCCCTTGCATGGGACATTGTACGCCGGCAAACATTATCTAATAGCAAATACAGGATACTTGGCAGATAAAGCCTACGATAGTTTCAGTGCTGGATTTTCCTCTACCGGTGGGCATATACAACTTGTTAGCCCAGATCCAAGCGACGTCACCAAAACCATTGTTCGTGATCTGCTTGGTTGGGGGACTGCCCTACACCCAGAAACAGAAGCTGCGATTGCTCCTGATGCCGATTCAAGTCTGTTGCGCAAAAAAGACCCCAGCGATCGCTTCGTAGACACCGACAACAATCTAGAAGATTTTGTGACCGTCACTCCAGCTGCCCCAATGGCAGATAACACCGCACCTGCCGGAACTCCAGACACACCGACTGATACTCCAGATGAAGTAGATGAGGCGGTGATACCCCCAGTCTCGCAACTACTACCTTTGCAGATTACCGAGCTGTTGCCGAATCCCGCACCGCCAGCCAGTGATAGCACAGATGAGTATGTAGAAATATATAACCCAAACGCTGAAGCTGTCGATCTGAGCGGCTATAAACTTCAGACTGGTAACTCTTACAGCTACAGTTATACGTTTACGTCTGGAACTATTGGCGCGAATAGCTACGAGGCGTTTTTAGTAACTGAAACCGGTACTCTACTGGCAAACACTAGCGGCAAAGTGCGCTTGATAGACCCAAATGGTCAAATAATAAGCGAGACTGAAAGTTATGAAGATGCCGCAGATGGCTTGGCTTGGGCGCTTTTATCTGCTGGTTGGCTATGGTCAACAACTCCTACCCCGAGCGCCGCGAATGTACTTTCGCTAGCGGTAGTCAAAGCAGCCGCGACAACGTCAACAACCAAGCCAAAGGTCGTAAAAGCTGTCACAAAACCAAAAAAAGCTGTCAAAGCAGCCACCACCAAGAAGGCAGCAACATCTGTCAAAAAACCGTCCGGAAGTGATTCGACCAACTCTGGTCAAGATATCTCGGCTGCCACAGAACCAGCATCATTGCATACTGGTGTACTTGCAGGAGTCAGCATTCTAGCTGTAGGATATGCAGCATATGAGTACCGACATGACATGGCAAACCGAATCTACCAGTTCCGACGCTACCGAGAAGCTCGCCGAGCAGCTCGGAAAGCAGTTGCGGGGCGGTGAGGTTATAGAACTCGCTAGTGATCTAGGTGGGGGAAAGACGACGTTTGTGCGTGGTCTAGCTAGAGGCATGGGCAGTAAGGACAAGGTCACTAGTCCCAGTTTTACCGTTAGCAAGGTTTACCACGCTGGTAAACTGCAAATACATCATTTTGATTTTTATCGTCTTAATGAGGCAGGGCTACTAGAGCATGAGCTAGACGAACTGATGGGCGATAAAGATGTAGTCGTAGTCGTAGAGTGGGCAGACATCATTCAGCACGTTTTGCCCAGCCGTCACATGCGCATACAGATAAAGGCTACAGGCGAGTCAACCAGACTACTTACTTTTGAATACCCCCAGTCACTCTCATATATGATGGAAACGATATGTTGATATTAACTATACGGACCGATAAACCAGAGGCAGAAATTGGATTGTTTAATGGTAGCGAAAAACTT
>CAYGHF010000086.1:0-2854 GCA_964349795.1 uncultured Saccharimonas sp. (SeqCode)
TCGGGGAGTTTTTGTTTTCTCTGCAAAATTTGGCACCGTGCTATTTTCTGGCTATAAGCCAAGATAAGTATGTTGTGATAATCAATATCGGTGCCCAGATGAAATTCTCGTAACGGCTAGGTGACGCAGCATTCATGACAAAACCTAAAGCGAATAAGACGACTGCCGTCCACGAGCCGTAGCGGAGTAACTTCTGGTTGCTTACGGGGCTCTGTAGCCCTGCTCGTGCTCTCAGCACAAAGATGATAAGAAGGTACACGAGTATAGAAATAAAACTGCCAACCCGAAAAGCGGCTGGCAAGACTCGATGCTGACCGCCAAAGGCTGCATTGCCAAGAGGCAGACCAAGTATGAGCAGTACCTGAAATACAAGAACAATACTCAAAATCACAGTCACAATTTTCGCGGCTTGTTGTTTTGACATGTTCATTAGCTCAAATTATACACTTAGCCACGCGACACGAGGATAAATTCATCGATGCAAGCTAACCCAGTCTTCGGGGTGTTCGTGGTCGTTTAGTTGTCCGCGTCCGCCCTCAAGTAATTTGCAGGGGTTCTTGTCCCTGAACTCCTTGCTATAAACCATATCGGATTGCTGGACACCGTAAGTTTTATACTGTGCTAGCAACGACTCGTTCATATGGTTAAAAGTAGAGTCTAGTGCCACGTAAGGGGACTGGTAACCGTCAATAACTTTTTCACCGCCCCCGCCAATTCCGTAAACAATGTCAACACCTCTGTCGGCTACCTTGCCAATAATCTGACCTGCCTTGACCTTGTCACCTTCTTTGAGTGAACTGGCTACAATAAGGTGAAGAACGCTAAACTTCCAGTCGTTATGCTTGTTGCCGATCCACACTTCGCCTTCTAGGTGCTCACCTCGACCAGTCGATATACTGTCGATAGTGCCATCAACAGGGGAGTAAACATCAACTTTACCCCCTCCAGCATATTCGGACTTCAGAATAACGTAGTGTTTCATGCTGCGCCTAGACTCGCTTTCATCTTGGGGGACTACTAAATGACCCTGACAACTGCGGAATTTGGATATTTTGTCGATCTTGTCGATGTCAACAAAGTTGGATGTAAGCAGTGGTTGTGGATCGGGGCGTCCGTCGTATATTTTCCAGCCAACAAAGCCAACTACTACCGCAATAACTATCACAACGGGTACAACGACGAGATGAAAACCCAGATGATTGTGCTTAAGCTTCATGCTTTGAATTATACGCTTTAGGCATAGAAAAGATATTGCTTGCCGTTGCTATTGAGTTCGGTGGGATTTGGGGAGTTCGATGTCAAACTTCTTGCAAAGAGCTTTCACATCATGTCGATCGGTATCTGCTAGCTCATATCTAGTGTGAAATTGAACCATCCAAACTGGGTCGATGCAGCGGACAGTTAATCCATTAATCTTTCCAGTTCCCGTGAGTGACTCTTTAGGATATTTTGTTCCGTAGGTATTATTGCCGGTCGTATCAAAGCCAAAAACATGTACATCAATCTGGCTCTTTCCGTCACCCAATATGTAATTCCATTCGGTTTTATCACTTACGCGGACTACTTTATAGCCAATGCTGTCTAGTATCTTCTTCATTTTGGCTTCGTGGCTGTGGTCTACAGCGATGTCTAAATCAGAATGTTCACGAGTTTGTTCCTCTAGCAAGGCATCAACTCCCCATCCTCCATCAACCCAGATTTCAACCCCATTCTCTCCCAGTAGATTATAAAGCTCGACTACTTTATGGGCGGGCATTCGAAAATCAGATTTTAGCTTCAAGTTTGGGAACTTTTTGTCAGACATAGGGACATTATATCCGCTGTTAGTGTGAAAAGGGAACGGAATTACAATGGGAGGTATGAAAATGTGAGCCTGTATATATCAAAGTATGTGGGCAAAAGCCTCTAGTGCCATTGGGGGGACGTCGGCAACCATGTCCTCGTATTGCCTAAAAGTCATAGTTGGGTTAAATGCCGGCGCACCAAGCACCAGCCGTGTTACCTTAGAGCCAACGTGAGCAACAGCCAAAGTGGGCTTATCTAGTACTGTAGCGCGGCTCATTTCCCAGCCCAGCCCAAGACTGGGTTCGTCACATATACCAATAAAAGCATCACAGTTACCAACATTTCGGATAATGTCTGTCTCGTATACGTCAACTTCAGTTCCGTCAACCAAGCCAAGGAATTCCATAACATCCCAGTGTTCGCGGAGACGTTCTTTTAGTCGTTCTACCTCTTTTTTGAAAGGTTCTGGTGCCAGCGACAGAGCACACCCAACATATAGTCTTTTTCTATCGCCATTTGAACCTTGTTCAATCGCTGCCATCAATACCAATTGTAAGTAAACTAGAGCCAAGTGCAAGCATTAGTGGCTACCCATTATTGATTCCTTGTTTGAGCTGCAGTAGCGCAATAGCGGGTGATTTTGTCTATTAGTTCGTGGGGAATGGGCTTGTCCAGCGGAAACTGGACGGTGCCTTTAGAAGTTTTGTAGACTTTTAGGTCTCTGGCAAAGTCTATGATTGCCTGCGCACCGGGGTAAAAACCAATGTGATGCTCATAGGCAGAGAAGTGCACCAGATTTTTGCCACCAAGGGTAAACGTTGGTATACCGTAACTGATTGTCTCTTTGGACTGGGGCGCGGCTTTTTGGATAGTCTGGCGTAACTTTTGAAGGATTTTCTGCACATTTGCAGGATAACCAGATATAAACTCGTCGATATTGGCAATATTCATAGATCTTTTCTGCATATTTTTGATTATATACTAGGCGGCAGTATTCTTTGGACCTGTGATTTAATAGAAAGATAACAGGAGGGTGTGATGGCAAAGAACGTAAAAGTAATCAACAAAG
>CAYGHF010000087.1:0-2794 GCA_964349795.1 uncultured Saccharimonas sp. (SeqCode)
GATTGTCACCGAGGCAGCAGAGCAATGTGGTAGGAGCGATATTCCTAATATTCGTGAACCTATAACTGTAAAAGCTGCTATTGATGAGCTGTCAGGCAAAATGGAAATATATATTTGCGAGCAAGATGGTATCGATGTAGCTAAGGACAGCGCAAAAAGTTTGGCAATTTTGATTGGGCCAGAGGGTGGCTGGAGTGACGCAGAAAAACAATTATTCAAAGCCCGTGGTTTACTGCACCTAAATCTACACGACTTTACGCTACGCGCAGAAACTGCTGCCGTGGCAGCAGCAACAAAACTGATACAATAGCCACACATGGCAGACAACTATTGGAAGAGCAGGAGCAAACCTTACCAACCTAGTCAAAAGGAAGTTTTCAAACTATCCCGGTCCAAAATAGAGCTTTTCACCCAATGTCCAAGGTGTTTTTGGCTGGATGTTCGACTAAAAATAAAACGACCCAGTGGTCCGCCATTCCAAATTAATAAAGCTATCGATGAACTTTTCAAAAAAGAGTTTGATAGTTACCGCGCTAAAGCCGCCCCTCATCCATTGATGACCGACAATCAGATAAAAGCTATACCGTACACTCACGAGGATTTGGATAAATGGCGACACAACTTTACTGGTGTGTCGACGGTTCATAAGCCAACCAATTTACATGTTTTTGGTGCGGTTGATGATATTTGGGTTAATGACGCTGGCGAACTCATAGTTGTAGATTACAAAGCTACGTCTAAAAATAAGGAAATAACTTTGGATGCCGATTGGCAGATTAGCTATAAGCGGCAGATGGAAATTTACCAATGGCTACTGCGCCAAAATGGTTTTGAGGTAAATGACACTGGTTACTTTGTATACACCAATGCCCGAGTTGATCTGGACGGATTTTATGACAAGGTTGAGTTTGTCACCAAAGTTATCCCGTATACTGGCAATGCCAGTTGGGTCGACAAAACTTTACTGGAAATGAAAAAATGCATGGAAGGGGAAGTGCCAGCAGTCGGTACGGCTGCCATGGGCGGAGAGTGCGACTACTGTAGCTACGCCAAACAACGCACAATCGATACTCTGAAGCATCTGGACAACAAAAACATTACAATTAAAGAAGCTCTAAATAAATTACAAAGCTAAGCTATAATAAGATTATGCTAGATATTCAGTTTGTTCGTGAGAACAAAGATAGAGTCATTCGTGCTGCTAAAGCTAAAAACGTCAAAGTAGATATTGACGCATTGCTTGAGGCAGATGAGCATCGCCGAGCCTTATTGGCTGAGATAGAACAGCTCCGACAACAACGCAACGCCTTGGCTGCAAGTAGTCAGAATACAAGACCTAGTGACGAGCAGATTGCTAAAGGCAAAGTCATAAAAGACCAATTGAATGAAAAAGAGAAGCAGCTTGAACCGATAGAAAAGAGTTTTTCGCAACTGCTCAGCGACATACCAAACGTGATCCCAGAGGATACACCGCTTGGTGAAGAGGCAAATAAGCCAGAGAAACATTGGGGTGAACCTAGAAAAGATAAGGTAGTCGATCATCAAACGTGGGGTGAAGGACGTGGTTTAATCGACTTTGAACGTGGTGCAAAAGTAGCCGGCAATAAGTTTTACTATCTAAAGGGTCCACTCGTGAAACTAGAACTGGCAGTATTTGAGATGGGGTTAGATCTTGCCGAGAAGTATGGTTTTGTGCCGATTACCGTGCCTCATATGGTCAATACTCGTACTGTTCAGGGTACTGGCTTTTTGCCAAGAGGTGAAGAACGACAGATATACAAGATTGAGGGCGAAGACCTAAACCTGATTGCAACTGCCGAGATACCGATTACCGGTTATCATGCCGATGAGATTATTGACGAAAAAAACTTGCCAGTTTTGTACGCAGGTCTCAGCCCTGCTTATCGCATGGAAGCGGGGGCATATGGCAAGCACAGCAAGGGTCTTTATCGGGTACACCAGTTTAACAAGCTGGAGCTGTATGTTTTTTGTAAACCAGCAGACAGCGAAGAGTGGCACAAGAAATTAATACAGCTAGAAGAGGAGCTTTGCCAAGCACTAGAAATTCCGTACGAGATAGTTCGGATTGCAGCAGGTGATCTAGGCGCGCCAGCGTATAAGAAATATGACATTAATTACTGGAGTCCAGTCGATCAGAGCTACAGAGAGCTGATGAGCTGTTCAAATGTCACCGACTATCAGGCACGAAGGCTGAACGTTCGTTATCGTGACAAGAGCGGTAGCGTTAATTACCTGCATTCACTAAACGGCACAGCGGCTGCCTTTAGTAGAGTTTGTATAGCGTTAATTGAAAATCACCAGTTGCCAGACGGAAAGTTGAATGTGCCTTTAGCGCTGCGGCCGTATCTTGGTGGTAAAACGAATCTGTAAATTAAGGAGGAAGACATGATAGAGAAGCTAGAAATATCCGGTATTCACACTACACTTACGCCAGATTTGCAGAAATATGTGGCAAAAAAGATCGGCAAACTTGATAAGTACATGCCAAAACACGCCAGAGATAGCGCTCATGTTGAAGTCATGCTGAAGGAAGTAAAAGCCAAGAATAAAAAAGAATGTGTTTGCGAAGTTGTCATGTATCTTCCGCACGATACGTTAACGACCAAAGAAGCTACCGTGAATATGTTCGCAGCTATCGATATTGTCGAGACCAAGCTTAAAAATCAGCTCAAAAAGTACAAGGAAAAACACACCTCTCTGAAAATACACCGCAGAGTAATTGCCAAGCTACGCCGTCGCTAGATGTTGGCAAAAATACGTCGGTAATTTTACC
>CAYGHF010000088.1:0-2722 GCA_964349795.1 uncultured Saccharimonas sp. (SeqCode)
GTTTTGTATCCATTTTGCTGCCTCTGGGCTTATAAAAATAGGTCGGTCTTTTTGCCCCTTACCACGGACCGTAAATTCTCGTCTTTTCAGATTTATGTGGTCGCGGTCAAGACTAACTAGCTCTGATACCCGAAGCCCGCTGCTAAATAGCAACTCGAGTATTGCCCTGTCACGTAACCCCGTAAGTTTAGTAATATCCGGCTGTTCAAACACGCGTTGCAACTCCTCGGGATTTAGAAACGTAACTTGCTTACGGGTTGTGTGGGCAAGCTCGACTTTATCGGCAGTTAGGGCAGGGATGTCGCGTTTGGCGCAAAACTTGAGAAAACTTCTTAGCGCAATGAGGTGGTAATTTTGGGTAGTTTTTTGCAGCTCATCACTAGTGTTTGTACCAAGTCGGTTAAGCCACAGACGCCATTTACGAACTAGTTCCGGATCGATGTCTTTAATCTTTATATCACCAGCAAAATCCAGTAGACGTGTTAGGTAGTGGTCATAATTGGCAACCGTCTTTTGCGAGCGGTTTTGCTCGATTTCAAGGTATTCAAGGAAGTCGGTTTTGGCTTTAGAGAACTGCATTTGCTTATATTGTAACCTATAGCATCTTAAGTGCTACAGAGAACACAGAATTTGTTCAGTTTTTATGATTGCTGCCATCTGTTATACTAGTGCTAATAAGCAAGGAACACACATGGAACGAACACTCATCATATTGAAACCCGACGCCGTACAGCGTCAAATCGCAGGGGAAATTCTTACTCGTTTTGAACGTTCAGGTCTAAAAATTGTTGGGGTCAAGATGTTATACCCAGACTACGAACACTACTACAAGCACTATGAAAGTATTGGCAAGATGGTATCACGTCGGGGCAAGGAAGCTTTTGATGTGACGCTTGATTTTATGCAGACCGGACCGGTCATAGCCGTAGTGCTAGAAGGTATTGAGTCAGTTTCATTGGTTCGTAAAATGGTTGGAACAACCGAGCCAAAAGCGGCAGAGCCGGGCACAGTCAGGGGCGACTATGCTCACATGAGCTTTACCCACGCCAACGGCAATGCCATCAGCATACCAAATTTGATACATGCGTCTGGTGACCCTGAAGAAGCCAAAAAAGAAATTAGTCATTGGTTTAGTGACGCAGAGCTGTTTAGTTACGAAACAGCCCACGAACACTTCACACAGTCTAAAAAGAAAAACAAATAATTAAACCCTATAGTGGTGATCCGAATAGACTCGGCGCGGATCTTATATGTGAGGAAATTATACGCTGGGACAGATTACTGGGCAAACAACGGCGGTCGTTAGATATACCTGTAGTTAAGTAGAACTGTTGCGCATAGCGCGAGGCTACGCAACAGGAGTGATGATAGCAGCTCGTGCTAAATGACTCGCACGTTGGATGAAATGATTACGACGGTCAAATGAGTTCTTAGCATCTGCAAACAGCTTATTCCCCTTAGAAAGTGCGATTGCTCCATAAGTAGCAACAGTTAATCCAGCGGCCTTAGCACCCATTTGCGACTCAGGTGAATTGTAGTGCCACCACTCACTATCCAGTGGCTGCATATCTACCTGAGCCATTACATTGTACAAAATACGTCGATTATCTCTTGCTGTAATCTCATCAATGGCTAAAGGTCGTTCTTGCTCAAGACGCTCAAAGTAATTAGGGTCAGCCTTACCATCTGGCGTACCGTAATCAAACGGTGTACCGAAATCTAGCATGGCTGTGGTTTTATCTCGGAAAACACCATGTTCACGCTCAAGTTGCACAGCCACCCATTTGGCTACATTTTCTGGCAGAGCTGTACCATGCTCGTATGGAAAGCCCAGTGTGGCTTTGCCGTTCTGAATCAGCGACCATAATTCTTGACCTGCTCGCTTATCAGGTGTTTCAGTTCCCATTTGCTTAAAACCTTCTGCTGTCCAATCGCTAACTTTTGCAATTGCAAGATCAATCGAACCTCCAGTATTGTGAGGAGATGGCTTTGTGCTATCCGTTGAAGGGATTGATACAAACTTTTGGGTTTCAGTTGCTAATTGCTCTGCTGTCCAGTCTGGGTGCAACGCTTTTAATCCACCGATATATTTGTCATAAAGCGCTTGTTGAACTTCTAGCGGACGGTATGCGTCATAAACAACAAGGCGTAGATTTTCTGGGAGAAGAGACTGGGCTTGTACCATTCGCTCGGCAACTCCACGACGTACAAAAATAGCAGTGTTAGTACCCGATAATTCATCGAAGCGATATGGTGAATCATCTCGCTCACCATAGTAAGTTGAACTGGTGTGAATATCGCCAAACTCTGGCGCAAACAAGCCGAGCGGTACTAAATCATCACTATCAGTTGGTTCTAGGGGAACCTCTTTCCAGCCAGCTACAGAGGGCACTTCTAATGGTATGGGAATTAGAAGCTCAGGAGCTACTGTAATCATTTCGGAGCCGTTTCGTTGCTCAGACATTTGCATATTATAGCATAGATTAACATCTTACGCAAGAAATATATTGAAATTCTTGTCTAGCGCATCGGACCAAAAGACTCCGGCTTTTTCAACTAAAAAGAAATTTGATGGTCCGGGAGGCAGAACAGCCCAGCGGGCTGTTTCTGTAGGCAAGAGCGAAGCGTCATAATTAATCGAGTATAACGTGGTGATCCGGGAGGGAATCGAACCCCCAACACCCACCTTAGGACGGTGGTGTTCTATCCATTGAACTACCGG
>CAYGHF010000089.1:0-2721 GCA_964349795.1 uncultured Saccharimonas sp. (SeqCode)
ACGAATATTAGGAATATCGCTCCTACCACATTGCTCTGCTGCCTCGGTGACAATCTTTTTGGCACGTAGGGCATCAAAACCAGTTTTTTCGGTGCGTTCAGTGATTAGTGGCACAAAATGGCTCACGCCTAGCTCGGTACATTTTTGCAACACCCAATCATTTTTGTCTTTTTTTAGCAGTGACCAGAACAAGTAAATGTCCCTGCTGGGCACTTTGGGTATAAATTCGGTCACAAGCTCCAGATGCGCTTCTGTGTCAGACAACTCAATGAGTTTGTAGAGCCGATCGTGCTGCATGCCGTCAAATAAAACAACTTCTTGTCCGGCCCGAAATCTTAGAACTTTATTCCATTGATTAAGAATACTAACGTCCTGCAGCCAGAAATCTTGCTTGAGTTCAATATTGGGACCAATGAAGAAGCGATGTAGCTTCATGGAGATTATTTTCTGAGACCAATAATCAATATCACCGCAAATAACAGTTTTGCTGTGTCAGTTATCAAGAGGTGGTTCCATTCAACAAACATGTAATCTTTCCACTGCCTGACCTTACCGTAGTAGCGCCATTGATTGAGCGCAATAAGGCTAAATGCACCTAGTGAACTTGCGTATAAGGCGTAGATATACCAAGGCGCTCGCACGGCGGCATAGAACGGCGTTGCAACTGCGCTAACAGCAATGAGTAGCCAAGGCAATGCTCCTGTTATGAGACTGGTTATAAATATAGGTCGGACCAATTTTTTGCCGTCAGTCATGGCTTTTTCGCCAAGCCAACCCAGTAAACAAGTAATAGCCATCAGCCCACCGATAAGCTTGAGCGTCATGATATCTTGGACTCCTGACAATATGGCGATTGTCTCTACCATAATTGCTGTTGTCACGGCCATATCTAACCAACGCCATGGCATCACTTTTTTCTTTAGTCCATTTGCGTATTGTTTTTGCAACCGTGTCATATAAAGTCCAGGAACAATGGTAGAAAGCAGCATCAGAGCTATAACAATTGTGCTGACCTGAATATCAAAAACAGAATGCGAACCTGAAACTAAAACAGCTGACTTTTGGCTCATAAGCTCGTCTTTGGCCAAATGTCCTAGAGTCAACTGATGTGATGTTTGACCCATAAAAAAACTTGCCGCAAGCGCCGTTAGCACAAACGCTACTGCATGCCAGTAATGCATGCGTGGGAGTAAAGTCTTGTAATTCACTTTTTTACTCATGGCATCATAATATCATGAAGTCCAGAGACCATGAACTATTTAACAGGTGTGTACGCAACATGGCACATGCCAACACCAGTCCGTTCAGTAAATTTCTGGTGATACGGTTCAGCTAAGTAAAAAATTGTAGCAGCAGAAATTTCTGTAACAATAGGATTTTTGAAATTCTTTTGGCTTATCTTCAGGATCTTGTCCGCGAGTTTTTTCTGATCGTGGTTGTAGTAAAAAATTGCCGAACGATAATTATCACCAATATTTGGACCATCCTGATTTAACGTAGTAGGATTATGCATTCGAAAGAAATGTTTCAACAGTGTTTCGTAACTTATTTTCTGCGGATCAAACTCTACAAGCACTGCTTCTGCGTGACCGGTAGTATGGCTACAGACTTCCTCGTAGGTTGGTTTTTGGGTATGACCACCCGTGTAGCCAGTAGTAGTTTTTATCACCCCTGGCACTTCGTCAAAATAGTATTGCACCCCCCAAAAACAACCGGCTGCAAAAAGTGCTTTTTGTAAGGTGTCGTTAAACACACCTGCACCAAATTTCATAAAGTGATTTTTTTGAGATTATTGTCTAAAATAATTGAGCCCATGCCGACAACTTCCTCATAAACTGGCATATCACTGGAAATTGGGTTCAGTACATAGATGGGCTTATTTTGATAAAATGCCAGCCCCATTTCCATCAGAACATTTGGTCCAATGTAGCCAACAACGCCATGCTTTTCGTCGTTTACAACCACGATGGCATCGGCTTTAGCCACTTCATCAAAGTGCCCACGCATAAGCTTAGCTTTTTTATCAAAATCTTCTTCGTTGTCGTACCAAGTTTTATAGTCTGAAACATTGTAGTTGCCTGATTCACGCATACGGTTTGCCGTATAAGGCACAATCACCTCATAGCCTTGTTTATCAAGCATGTCCTTTATTTCATTAACATGTTTGTAGAAAGCTGCGCTTGAACAAATCGTAATTATTTTGCTCGGCATCATCAGCCCTTTAGCTCTAATCGTTTTATCAGCCAATCGCGTGGCAAAATACTCAAAAACCAGCCAGCTCGTGGTCCAGAAGTCTTGCCAATCAGTGCTCGGTACAATACACCAAACAATTCTTTGGGCTGTAATCCACTGCTGTCTTTTTGCTCGTAGATTGCTTGATGAAACCACTGCCCATCAGCATCTACTGGGGCCTGGGCCACTTTCTCACCAAGCGACTTTAGAAATAATTTTTCATCATCAGTAAATGCTGAACTATCGATCTTTTCAAGCAAAGAAAATTTCATGTCTTCTGGCGCCCGCTTTTCCAGCCAAACATCTATAAATTTTAGCTCGTTTCGGATAATTTCTGCGTCTTGCTCAGCCGTTTTGCCATGCTCAGTTCGCTTAATCACATCCAAAGTCTTTTCTACATCCCGTAGCGAAGCCTGATAACTGGCTACAAGGTGTGAAAACGGCACTCGGCTGACAGTCTGCTGCTTCTGCCCATGCGTACAAACGTAA
>CAYGHF010000090.1:0-2706 GCA_964349795.1 uncultured Saccharimonas sp. (SeqCode)
GATATGGGTTCGAACCTAATAGTGTAGTATAATCCTACTATGCCTTGGAAGGATAAAGATAAGCAACGGGAGGCGATTAGACGTCATTACTACGCAAATCGCGAATACTATATTCAAAAAGCCTATAAAAAACGTGACACGCTTCGTAAACGGGTTTATGAGCTCAAAAATGTAACGCCATGTGCAGACTGCAAGATCCTCTATCCTTCGTATGTCACAGACTTCGATCATATTGAAACGAGAGGTAAAAAGTTAGGCACTGTCAGTCGCTTAATTAATAGTGGCAGCACTAAACAAGTCGAGGAGGAAATTGCAAAATGCGAACTAGTTTGCGCAAACTGTCATAGGGCTAGAACATACAAAAGAAGTGCAGGTGAAGTATAATAGTGCCATGCGCCCGTAGCTCAGCGGATTAGAGCGTCGCGCTTCGGACGCGAAAGTCGGGGGTTCGAATCCCTCCGGGCGCACCACTTTTGCATCATATAAATCCCATCTGTACTTTGTTAGTTTCTGGTTCTAGCTTTTGTATAACCCTGAGTGGGTTCAAACCATATTGGACAATCCTATGCTATTATTGAAAAATCTTGGAAAAACGTTATACAAAAGAAGCGATCGAGCAACGAGTACCTCCTGACAGCGAGGTACTTAACCTAGTTGCCAAAGAAATACCTGTTGAAGAAATAGTCGGTAAAGAAGTGCAGGCATTGATAGACAAGATGTATCGTGTAGCTTACGGACGTCAAGGCGACGCAAAGTACCCAACACTTGTCGGACTAGCCGCTCCGCAGATTGGCGTATCAAAACGAGTGGTGATCATAGGCATCAACGCTGTTGGCGGAGGCGAGCAGCCTGAGCTAAAAGAATTCATTAACCCAGTGGTTGTTGAGGCTTCTGATGAAACAGAGGAAGGTCGCGAAGGTTGTTTTTCGACAAGTGGAGTTTGCGGCGCCGTTGAACGAGCCAAAACGGTCAAAGTTCGTGGATATGACAGAAGCGGACAAGTAGTTGAACATGATTTTGAAGGATTCCCTGCCCGAGTGGCGCAACATGAAATAGATCATCTGGATGGCATACGTTTTCCTGACAGGATATCTGACGATAGCAAGTTGCACTGGGTTGATGAAGAAGATTTCGGAAAGTACCGCGAGAATTGGCAAAACTGGCCAGTAAATTGCCCTAGGGAAACATGGGAAGCAATTAAGTCAGGTAAGTAAACTAACTCCGACTTCAGCAACTAGGCTGTGCCACACCCGCTATGATATTAGTACCAGAAGTCTTTACGAAAACCAGAGTACAAACGCAAAAAGTGCTGTTCGGCTTTGGGCCACAGCTGATGTCTTTTGCTAAGAGGCAACTCCATGGCAGGCATGAGCTTTACTGATTCATTGGAAAAACCAGTTTTAAAAACGTAGAGCCCTTTCATGGAGCTTTTTTCTACGTCTTCTGTGGCTGGTATGCCAGATAGGTCATACTGCTTTACGGCTTGGGACTGAAGGTCACGCATAATTTCCCACTGCAAGTATCTGGGTCCCATAAGGTTCGATTTGTGCCTGACTGAACCACCGTCTTTGTACCAAGCATTCTTGCCATAACTGGCTACATAAGCACCGGCTAACAGATCCATGTCGTGCCATGCAAAATACAAACTTCCCTGATTTCTGCGCGCAAACGCATGCCAGTATTTGTTTGTATACGTATCTTTACGAAAAAAGGCGCCCGAACGCTTGGCTGTTATACCCATAAGCTCAGCCAGCAAATTAAGCCGGTCTTGGTTAATCTCTACTTTTTCAACTCTAACGTTGTTGCGCTGAGCGACACGCACTTCATATCTTGCCCGCTTCTTTAGGCGAGCAAAAAGATCCTCTTCACTACCACTCAGATCGACAATAACAGTGTCCCTATGCTGTACAGAATTTGCCCGAAGCCAACCGTTTTTCTGAAACGCCTCAATCAAATCGTCATCATACGGTTGGTACAACTCTAGTTTGAAAACCATGCCCTTGTTGTACTGGCTCAATATTTGTGTCGTCACGGCAGGTATTGACGCCTTAGTTATGCCTGAGACTTCAGGAGCGTAGTGCAATCTGCCAAGACCAGGGACTGTTCTAGAAAAAACTTGAATGGGCAAAACTCTGTCATTTAGATGCACGACAAGCCTAGATACTGGCCATTGGCTATGTGCCTTTGACTCACCCCACGCGCTTGACTGCATATAGTGGGGTGTACCGCCTTGGTCAAGCAGTAAGTTATCCCATGATTGTTCATCTGGGGTATATTCCTGTGCTGTGATGGCTTTTCTTTTACCAGCTAGTTTATGCCAGATGGTTTTTGGCAAAGGCAGAACTGATTCCTTGACAGTGTTCTTGATGTCACTCATGTCTATCAGTATATATATCACAATATGGACAAAACTGAAGTCAAATTGTAATCACATCAACTGCTGGGCAGCCTGCGAATAGCACAAGGACTTCTGATATCATGTGTTCATGAGAAAGAACCAAAAAACAGTATTAATGGCGTGGGCAGTAACGAGTATTGCTGCGGTTTTGGCAGTACTGACTTGGCTGCAAGGCGTCAATTGGCACATTTCAAAAGCCACCTCTGACCTGTACCAACTCTTCCCGCTACTCGGCTTGCTGGCATTTTCTGTTATGTGGTCACACTATATAGCCAGTGTTATTCGGCAACAAATGAAGGTAGAGAAGC
>CAYGHF010000091.1:0-2654 GCA_964349795.1 uncultured Saccharimonas sp. (SeqCode)
GGGCTTTTGTTTCTAGCTTACTTCTCGTTAAATCCTGATCAGGCACTGACCAGACCAATTATGATCAGCCTTTGGATTTTTCATTCAATTAAGTTTTTTATACTTGTAGCTCTGTTAACTGACATCATTATCCGCTACCTGAGCATGCATTACTACATCACTAGGCATCACCTAATCATCAACCGCGGTATAGTAAATAACGAAGAAAAGGTCTATGAGCTACAGCAAGTTAGGAAACTTTCGATTTCTCAAGACTACATGGGCAAAAAGTTAAACTATGGCAACGTTCACCTGCTACTTGGAGCTAGGGGATTCGAGGAAAACATACTACTGCACGACATTACCAGTCCGCGTGAAGCAGTCAAGGCAATTGAACAATATTTAGGTGACACCCCTACGACCACATCTCACTAATTACTCGTGACGTAATGCTTCTATCGGGTCTTTTTGGGCGGCTTTAAGAGCCGGTGCAATACCAAAGAATATACCGACAACCAAAGCGACCAGCATAGCTATGACCATGATTGGCCAGGTAACCGCTGGCTTGATGTCAGTGAATACCCGAATCAAATAGCCAACAAACAGTGACAGTAGCAAGCCCAGAAAACCTCCCGTCACACTGAGTACGGCAGACTCGGTGATAAATTGATTGAGAATCTGTCGGTTGGTGGCACCGACCGCTTTGCGTACACCAATTTCACTAGTGCGCTCGATGACCGAGACAAGCATAATATTCATGATACCAATGCCGCCAACAACCAGTGATATGGCAGCAACTCCTGCTATCAGACCAGTCAATAAGTTTAGAATTGCATTGGCTGCCGCCAGATTTTCTTCTTGCTTCAGTACACTGAAGTCCTCTTGATTACCATGTCCAGCTAACATGTTGGCTTTGATATTAGCGGCTAACTTATCAGTCTGCGACGGGTCCTTTGGCTTTACCAAGATCTGATATATTTGCGTTTGACCGCCGTTCACCTGCACCCCTGCGTTCAGTGGCACAAAGATAGCATTGTTATAGTCGGCATATGGGCTGAGAGGGCTACTTTCAAATACATCAAAAATGGCACTTACAATAAATCTCTCGCCGCGCAAATACAAGCTTTTGCCAATTGGTACGTTCTCGCCAAACAGATCTTCAGCAACACGCCGACCAATAACCGCAATTCGCTTGTTCATTTCATCAGGGCCAAAATAATCGCCATGCTGAACTTTTTGGTTAAGCATTTCGGGAACACCCGTTGTGGTGCCTATCACAAAGACGTCTGACAATTCACGCTCTTCAGTTTTTGGAGCTGCGTTCACTAAAGCAAATGGCACGACTTGCTTAGCCCCAACCGACGACCTAACTGCCGCATAATCTTCCTCGCCTAGCAAAGTCGAGCCCAGACTAGTTTGTTGGTTGATGCCCTTGATGATGCCAAAAGACGATTGATGGTTAGACTTGCCAGCGCGAACAGTAATGACGTCGCTACCCATATGTATAATCTGTCCTTCGACCTGTTCACGAACACCTTCACCCAGACTAACTGTGACGACAACGCTAGCAACACCAATAATAATACCCAACATGGTGAGTGTGCTTCGCCAGCGTGACGCACGCAGACTCTTTAGTGCTAATTTAACGTGTCCCGATATCAGCATTATCGTAGCCCCTTGGTCTTTTTCGGCTTCGGCTTTTTCTGGCGTTTGCTAACTTTTTTGGCGGAATCTTTTTCAGGAAATGCCCCCATCATAGCTGAAACACCAGCAAGATCATCATCCAACGTCTTTTTTGACATAAAATACATCTTCTTTTGAATAGAACGCGGCACTGTCCCGATTGCCGACTGTTCATCGCCAACAACATCGCCATCGTGCATAAAGACAATACGATTGGCAAATCTAGTCAATTCTGGATTGTGCGTCACCATCAGAATGGTGCTACCAGTTTGATGGATGTCACTCAAAAGCTCCATGACTAATCTACTAGAGGCACTGTCAAGATTGCCAGTTGGCTCATCGGCAATCAGTATCTGCGGATTATTTATAAGCGCTCTGGCGATAGCGACACGCTGTGCCTGCCCGCCACTCAATTGCTTGGGAAAGAAATATTCTCTGTCTGTCAGCCCAACTCGCTCCAACATTGCACTAGCTTGCTTTAGCCGACGTGTCTGCGTCATACCTCGGTATGACAAGGGCAGGGCAACGTTTTCAATAACCGTCATTTTGGGCAGTAAATTAAATGACTGAAAGATAAAACCAATTGTGTCTCTCCTAGCCTTGGCGCGCTGGTTAGCCCTTAGGCGTTCAACAGAACGACTATTTAGACTGTAGCTACCGTGCGTTGGACGATCTAACAGGCCGATGATATTCATCAAAGTAGATTTGCCAGAACCGCTGGCGCCCATAACTGCGACAAACTCACCTTTCTCAATTGATAGGTTAACTTCGTCCAGCGCAACAGTAGTGGCATCGCCGAAGCCGTACAGTTTGCTGACGTCTTGCAGATTTATTATAGGCATTGCATCATAGTGTACCCCCAACACTACACCTTATTCAAGGTGTTATTTTTACGACTTTTAGATATACTACTTTTCAGGCATGGAGAGGTCGCATAGTTGGTCTAGTGCGCCATCTTGGAAAGGTGGTATGGGGGCAACCTCATCGAGGGT
>CAYGHF010000092.1:0-2542 GCA_964349795.1 uncultured Saccharimonas sp. (SeqCode)
ATTTATCGCAATCTAGACACATTGATAGAAGAAAACAAAGATACAATTTCTTCTATTCGCCGTGCTGTGACTAAAAATTCGTCAGGTTACGCACTTGACCAAGTCAAGCGGAAAGATGGCAGTTTTGATCTTACGCCACTGTTGGTTGGTTCGCAGGGCACGCTAGGCATTGTTAGCGAAGCCGTGTTGGAGACTGAGCCATATTCACCAAATACTACGCTTGTGGCTGCGTTTTTTGATGATTTGCAAGTAGCAGAAGAAGCCTTGCTAGAAATTCAGCGTATGCCAGAACTGCCGAGTGCTATTGAGGCAGTAGACAAGAATGTTCTGGAATTAGTTAGCCAACATAATCCCAACTTATTAAAAGACGCTTTTGAGGGAGCTTTTCCCAAGCTAGTGTTGCTGATAGAGTTTGATAACCCAAGCGAGCGTACCCAAAAGCGAATGACTAAGAAAGTCGAAAAAATATTATCGCATTATCAGGTTACACACCAGACCGAAACCGAGGCTCACAAACAGGAGCAGTTGTGGAAAATTCGCCAACTTGCCGCAGTTGTGGCTGGTCACAACGAAAACGGCGCCAAAGCCATACCAATGATCGAAGACGGTGTAGTTCCGTTAGACAAGTTCAAGGAATATTTAGACAGCGTTTACCTGCTATTTGAGAAAAATGGTCTCAAGGCTACTCTGTGGGGGCACGCCGGCAATGCCAACCTTCATATCCAGCCATTTCTGAATCTGGCAGAGATAGGTGACAGACAAAAGGTATTTCGACTACTTGAGGATTACTATGACTTGGTACTAAAACTTGGTGGCAGCATAACGGGTGAACATGGCGATGGGCGCATGCGCGCACCATACGTTGCCAAAATGTATGGTGAAGAAGTGTTTGAGTTGTTTGCCAAAACAAAACAGATGTTTGACCCATATGGAACGCTCAACCCCGGTGTAAAAATAGGTAGCAACTTAGAGGATATCAAACCGCTACTACGACAAGAATATTCTATCCAAGACCTTCTACAGCATCTGCCGGGGAGCTAGACGTGAATGATTTAACTGAATATATTGGCGTTATTGGCGGTGCGTTTTATCTGCTTGCCTTCACTGAGGCAGCGCTGGGCAGGTGGAACGGTAAATCTTTCTGGTACGAGGCAAATAATCTACTTGGATCAATTTTTTTGGGTTACTACGCGGTCAAAAAGGAAACATATGTAAACATAGCGCTTAATCTCGTTTGGGGTGTCGTTGCGCTTTACGCCATTCGGCACATGATTCATCGACATAAAGCTAGAAAAACAAGTAGACGCAAAACTAAAAAACGCTCCGTTAGATAGACACTTATCACAGGGTATGATATCGGGTTTGGGTGTATAATCTTAGCATGTAATTGGGATGATATATGGATATTGAGCATGCCGTCGGTGATGTGGAAGATTCGCCAGCTAGTGGCGAGGTAATACCCTCTCATGCTGCAAGATTGCTTGGGGTTGATGTCGAACACATAGGTGACCCGCTCACTGACTTAATAGATTCAGAGTTCGCAATGACACCAACAACTCATTTTGACGCGGGAGCAGCCACCAATGATCTAGTTTTTGTCAAGGAAGATGGTCGTTGGCATGCTAGATTCGTAGACAAAACATAAGTTGGAAAAATCCTCCATAGTTGACCCAAAAGGGGTCTGCGACGGAGGATGGTTCACCACGAGCGAGCATAGTGAGTTGAGTTATGGTGAGCTTGTCGAACCATGGTGCGCGAGAGAGGACTTGGTCACGTTCCGCGGTCACTTCCAGCGACCCCGACACTACGTTTTAGAAAATGAATTTTCAAAAGTAGATGTCCTTGCAACAATTCACTGAATTGTCTCACCCGTCGCTACATCTTTGAAAACGAGCTTTCAAGAGTAGGTTTCCTTGCAAATTGCCACAGGCAATTCTCACCTATCGGTTCAAATCCTCGGCTACATTACAACAAAACGACCACAAGGGTCGTTAGATTGTAATGGTGCGCGAGAGAGGACTTGAACCTCCACGCCTTGCGGCACTTGCCCCTCAGACAAGCGTGTCTACCATTCCACCACTCGCGCAAAATTCATAATAATCTATTTGGTGGCTCCTCCCAGACAGCGCACATCCGCCTTCGGCGGACACTTTTGCGCTCAAACATGCTCAGAGTAAACTCCTGCGCGTGTTTTCGCTTCACCGAACTGACTGCTTCGCAATTATCCAGTTCAACTCAGGGACGACCATATAAATCTCACAGCCAGATGGCTGAAACATTTATATTGGTGGCTCCTCCCAGACTCGAACTGGGGACACAAGGCTCTTCAAGCCTCTGCTCTACCAACTGAGCTAAAGAGCCACAAAGGTAAATAATTTAATGTGGTGGGTGATGAGGGATTCGAACCCCCGACCCTCTCGGTGTAAACGAGATGCTCTAGCCAACTGAGCTAATCACCCAAAAGCGTTATACTAGCATACTAACAGGGTAAATTCTACACTTTATCAGGGAAGAAATCAATCATTGGAGAAAGATTTTGGAA
>CAYGHF010000093.1:0-2501 GCA_964349795.1 uncultured Saccharimonas sp. (SeqCode)
CATGGATAAAACAGGAATCTACGTTGCCAAGACGGACGGTACGTCAAAGGTAAACGTGCTCCCATTTAGGGGTACTTTTATGAGTTCAGGAGACGTTCGAGCTGACAGTTCTGGACAAAAAATTGCGTACGTTTTGCATGACTATCTACCTCCAAACAATACGTTTGCTCTGAGTTATTATGATAGAGTAACAAATACATCTGTTGAGTTATTCAAAATAGATCGAAATGCGTACCCAGATGCGAGTATTAACAATTTGGCTTGGGTTAGTAGCGATAAGCTTCTTTTTGATATTACTAACTACAAGGGACGCAGTGGGGTAAATTCAGTTAATACAACTACTCGAGAATCAACATTATTGCTTGGGGGCTACCGCAATGCGCAGATTAAGCCTGGTGGTACTAACATGCTCGTTGTAAAAGATGGTGGAGGTTTATACTTAACAAATACGCGCGGCGTTGCACCAAAGCTTATAGGCGCCAAGATGGTAAGCGCATCCTGGGCACCTGATGGAAGTAAGTTTATTACAATAAACAATGAAAGTGGTGCTATTGAACTAAGGACGGAGTCAAAATTAATCAATAGGCTCATGGGCTCTACCTACATCAACTATGACCCTGATTCACCCAAAATTGTTGCGTGGTTTGGGGAACTAGGTACGCTATCAAGCTATTTGTGGTCACCTACGGGCTCTTATATAGCCCATAAGAGTGTAAGCTCGGTTGATTCAAACGGAAACTACTTAGGGGGAGGGCATGTGTATAGATGTCATACTACTACAGCTAAGTGCCAGCGACTGTCGAACAACCCTTCAGGGGCATTTACCCCCCTCAATGCTGTTTTTGGCAAAGATGGCAAAATATTATTTACATCCCGCTCTACGGAGACTAGAAAAACGTCACTCTACTCTATAGATACGAGTACTTTGGTTAGAACAAAGCTGCACGAAGGTCAAGATAACTACGATTTACATTACGCACCAATCCGTTAATTATCTGTGCTTTTTAATTTAGTCTCGCTTGAGGAGGACAGTGAAGGCCTCAGCGGGGATATCGACTTTGCCGAAATGTTGGTTTATCCACAAGCAGTTTACCCCTGTGGTAGACTTACCTTATGGTTAAACGCGTAACAACTACCTCAGGGAAGAAGAAAAAACAAAAACTAATTAATGTGTCGCTTAAGAGTTTGGCTGGTGCCAAAGGGTTTTGGTTTGCGCTGGTGTTTGCTGGGTTTGGTAGCTACTTTTGGTATAGCAGTTATGCCGCAACTGGCTGGCAGTTGGTATGGCAAGATACCTTTGGCGCAGCTACCTTATCCTCGACAGACTGGCAAATATACCAAGGTCCAGAAAACCATTCGCAAGCCGTATACACAGCAAACAACGTCAGTACCCAAAACGATTATGCGGTGTTAAAAACGCGTCGACATTGCATAACAACACCTAGCGAACCGTTAACAAGTGCCAACGACACTTCTAACCCATGCCCCGCCGGTACTGCTACCAAATACAGCTCTGGTCAGATTCGCAGCCTATATCGCTGGAAGTCCGGCAGAATAGAAATCCGTGCTCGCCTGCCCCGCGCCCAAAAGGGTCAATGGCCCGCACTTTGGATGCGAAACCAAAGCGATTGGTGCAACCTAAACTACGGCGAACTCGACATAGTCGAATGGTATTACGACACAAAAATCAGTGGAACGATGAAGCAAACACTGGGACGCAACAACGCCACCAGCCACGCCACCTGCGAACTGGCTGATGGCACATCTGGCGTAACCAAAATGGTAAAACATTACGAAGATTACGATACCGATCTGACAGCAAGTTTTCATACCTTTGCCGTCGAGTGGGATGCCACCGCAGTAGTCTACGAAATGGACGGCAAACGCCTACGATACGAGAATCGGGCAACTTCGCCCGACGGCGACGCCTACAAAACAACCAAAGACGACTTTCCGGTCACTGCGCCCAGGTTCTCTGCAATTATGAATCAAAGCTGGGAACTACGCGCCCAAACCCAGATTATTAAACCCGGCGATGCCTATCATTCAGCACCAGACAACACCAAACCATTTTATTCATACACCATGCTAATCGACAGCGTAAAAATATTTCAAAAATAACAATAGATGGGACTTTCTAGTTGGCCACTAAAAAGTGGTCAGCTTCTCGGCTGCTTGACCCAGAAGGTCTCGAAAGCTCACCCCAAGGTTGACATAAGCAATATGTGGGTAGATAATTCGTACCAACATCTTAAAAGGAAAACTAAAATGGCTGTAACAAAAAGAACTTCAGGTAAAAAGAAAGTTAGTAGACTAAAGAAATTAGGAAGAATATTTAACCCAAGGTCACTTAAGGGTGGAATGGCATTATTTGCTTTGGTGTTTGCAGTGTCGGGTGCAGGGTACTTTGCTTATAGGAGTTTTGCATCGACAGTGCTCACAACCTCAATGGTAAAAACCGTGGACAACAAGGGGTATTACCTACTAGAAGTAAATGGTGG
>CAYGHF010000094.1:0-2344 GCA_964349795.1 uncultured Saccharimonas sp. (SeqCode)
AAATTAGCTTGGACATTCGCTAGCACCACTATCGATTACTTGATTCTGCAAATTTTTAAACCACCATTGGTAGGACTCGGCTGCTAGAGATAACTCTAAATACCCATATGTATCATCAGTTGCATAGCCATTTTTGGGTTGTTCTAGTAATTTATATAATCGACGACCGCCAGTCCCTACTATGAACTCGGTTGGAGAACCGACTTGGGGCATACCTAGGTTATTTTGCGGTTCAAAACGTTGGTAAATGTGATCGTGGCCATTTAGTATTACTGCTGCGCGGCCATCAACCAAACGCCAAAAGGGCAAACCCCTACTGTTTGAATCAGAATTATGTAAGTATTTCCCAGATGTAAAAACTGGGTGATGCCAAAAGGCCAGCACGCATTTCGCCTTGGACTTTTCCAAATCTGTCTTTAGCCATGTGTGCTGGGCTGACCCCACGTCACAACCTGAAACGTATTCGCAGTTAGAGTTGAGTGCAATTAGATGCCACTTACCGATATCAAAACTATAGTACCCCTTCCCTGTCTCGCCAGCATTTTTACTGGTACTTGCCGAGCCATTCCAGTAGCTAAAATAACCGCTGGCTTTTGCGGTTGCGTATTCATGATTTCCTAAGCTGGCATATGAAACATCCCTTAGCGCGCCCCAATCTTTGTCATAACTTTTTTGGAAATCTGCTAGATCACCTTTTTCGTACTGCAAATCACCTAGTAGCAACAGTGCATCTACCTGACGTTTTAGTACAAGCGCGGCAACATTTGGGCTGAAACATTCTGTCTGGCTGGGTTTCATTAACGGCGGACAAGCTACGTCACCGATTGCTACGATGTGTTGAGGTTTGTCTACACTCACTGCTTCAGTTGTGACAATACGACCTCTACCAGCCTGAAGAGTAAACTGAATACAGGCCGCTAAGAACGCGATCAAAATGGCAATCCCAACTGACTTAATGATAGCTAAACGGCTCATTTTTGAGATTTTATTTTGGTTAACCTAGGCATAAATGACTGGGCAGCCCCATCAAGACCAAGCACTTTTAGTGCTCCAATCAAGACATACAGCTCATCAATCTTAGAGTTTTCAACAGTTTTGGCCGACTCCACGGAAGAAAAAAAATGCTCAACTTTTTTAACTAACCATTTCTCTTCTGACGGCTTCACTTCATTTGAAGTAATCTGTGTCATTTCACTAGGTGCAACCACCTCCAACGAACGGGCTGAATGATCTCGTTTGCGTAAATGTCCTCTTTTTATAAGACTGCCGACATGTAAGGCAACCGTGGCTACCGATGTGTAGTTCAAACCAGTCATAATCTCTCGATAACTTGGGCTATAGCCATTTTTTACTATAAATGCCTCTATAAAAGTCAGTATCTCTCTTTGTTTTTTGGTAGGTCGAATCGTCTCTGCCATGGCTACTTCATTGCATGATATGCGCTATGACCGTATGCGCGATGGGCGGCAATACGGGTAACCGTTACACGAGCCGGTTTTCGCGTTATAAACTTTTCTGGGAACACCCAAAACTTGTACCATAAATAGTTCCACACTGTGAAAAAACCAGACGACACAAACTGACCTAGGTATGGTGTCAAACCAAATGATTTCAAGCTAGCCACAATGAGATAATCCAGAACGAAGTCAACCAAAGTAATGGTCGCATACCTCCCAGTGACCTCCGTTTGGTGCCTAGCAAGAGAAGGATTACGAAATACCCAGTAACGTTGCAAGACGTAGTTTACCAACCACCCCGTAATGTTAGCGGTGAGCTTTGCCCACCACAAGGTCCAACCTAGCCCTCTATCTAATGCAAAAAACATCAAATAACCGACCCAAAAATACGCACCACCACTTACAACGTATTCAGTTATACGTTTTACTTCTCGCTGGTCTTTCTTTTTTATATGAAACATGGTCATTTTCGCTCTTTGTTCATTATAACAGGCGCTAGCGCGACCGCCGTCAGCCCCCAATATAGATACGACAAAGTATCATCTGCCCAAGCATGTGAAACTAGATTTACGACACTTATCCCTATCAACAATGCGAATAGCACCCGACTTAGCTCATCTTCTCGGTTGAGCCATAATGCACGACCAACAACGACCAGAATTGCCCCAAATAGAACAACTCCAATAACACCGACTTCTTGTCCTATTTGCACAAAGTAATTATCGGCAATTCGGGCAGGGCGATTATTGCGAAAAGAAGCCGGACCGGCCGTGCCGGGACCACGACCCAGTGGTTCATGAATAATATCAGTAAGCCCATTCTTCATCTCTCCGAGCCGGCTGGCATTTGAGCTGATATTTGACTGAGACATTTCATCGGTATGGAAT
>CAYGHF010000095.1:0-2284 GCA_964349795.1 uncultured Saccharimonas sp. (SeqCode)
AAACCTGCACCATAACAATCGCAATCACAGCCATGGCAATTGTGGCGTTCAAATCAGCCGTAAACGGTCTAAACAGCGGAACATGCAGCCCCTCGGCTTGGCTGTAAACGCCGGGCCCCACGATAGGCAACAACCCTAAAAGATTGTTGAACATAATAAACATAAAGTAAAAGCCAAATATAGGTGTAAACCTTGCCGCTTGCTCACGGCTACCAAAGGGACTTTCCAGCATATTTGTGACGTACTCAATCATTGATTCAACAATACCGAGCATAGAACTTTTGCGGGGTCGTATTTGGATACGCCTTGCAGCTGCCAACATTGCCCATGCCAATAAAACAGCACATATCAGCCCATAAATCATAGAGTTGGTGACATGTAGTGGGCCGAGGTCAAAAATGTGCTCGGCTTTTAGACTTACGTGAATATCAACAGCAAAATTAACAGGCACAAACACCTCCTAACTGCATATCAGTCAGAGGCGGCATAGTTGTCGTCGTAAGTTCGTCACCCTTAGTCATTCGCAGGCAGTATACCAACAGAGGCCAACATCTGCAAGCAGTTTTCACTCAAATTGTAGATTTTTTCAGACGTTCCCAAAAATTCAAATCGTGCCCACCACTGCAGGTACTAGGATCATGCTCGGTATTAGCTCTTGGAGCGTCAGTTGGGGCAGAATTATAGCGCTCGGTTAGTGTCTTTTTGTCGTCGTTGCCGTAGTTTATGAGTAGGCGATCTTCAGTCTTGATTATTTTTCCAGCTATTGATGTAACTGGTTCGCCGTTGAGAATAAAGCTAAGTTTTTTGTCCTGTCCATCAACATAAACGCCGCTCTCAGTTTTAATAACCGAGTCTCCAAGCGTATAGCCAAGGTT
Organism: uncultured Saccharimonas sp. (SeqCode); assembly: GCA_964349795.1. Lineage (GTDB taxonomy): Bacteria > Patescibacteriota > Saccharimonadia > Saccharimonadales > OMJO01 > CAYGHF01. The sequence goes on from CAYGHF010000095.1 coordinate 876, forward strand.
GGCAAAGAAATATCCCCACGTCATTCCCGTTTCATGAACATGGATAAGCCCGTTGTTTCTGTCGTGCATATGTACTTGGAGCTTAGGGTTATCTACACTATGGTCAACGCAGGCTTGGACTTCTTCGTAGTAAGCAAAACTTTTGAACTCGTCTCGTTTGCCGTTCACATAAACGGCAAAATTTGCATGGTAATGCGTCTCGTCACTTTTGTAAGTTGCAAACCGGATACCGATAACTAGCACGGCACCTAAAACCAAACAGCAAAAGCCAAACAATATTCTTTTTTTGTGGCGTGTTGTCATGGTAATAGCATATCAAATTTGCTAAAATACAGATATGATTACGGTTTATTCGACAACATGGTGTGGCTTCTGCCATATGGCGAAAGCCTATTTTGACAAGCTTGGCGTCAAATACAAAGACGTTGACGTAGAAAAAGACATGTCTGCTGCCAAAGAAGCGGTAGAGAAGTCCGGTCAGATGGGGGTGCCGGTTATTGACATTGACGGCACTATTGTACTCGGCTTTGATCGACCAAAAATTGACCTACTACTACGCGAAAAAAAGCTTATCTAGCGTCCTTGGTTTATACAAACACACTACATATGGTATAGTAAGCGTAGGTTATTAGGAGTAGTGTATGGCAACGCCAGAAACCGACATTGCAACTCAAGTTTATCTATTACACCGGGGTCGGGCTGATGATGCACCACGCAGCATGGATTTTGCTCGTTTGGCGCATGATTTTCAAGAAGGTAAGCGACTTACTGCAAACGGAACCCCAGCCCGCCAGCTTGTCCGACTGGCTTTTCACACTGTTGGCATTGGTGCCCCGGCCGAGGATGTTGAGCAGTACATATCTGGCTTCGAAAGTGACTACAAAGCCCACGCTCACGGTCGTTCATTTAGAGAGCAACGTGACCAATTTGGCACCACTATTAGCCCAGATGCTGCTATACGTGCGGCATTTACCGGGCTGCGTGATTTGATTGATAATTATCATGGTCCTGCGCTGGATTATCTTGTACAAACTGCCGAATATCTGGGCTACTTTGTAATAGAAAACTCCGAACCAACAGCGTCACTTGAAATTGGTGGACAAAGCCACATGGAATCAGCATAGTAATAAACTATGTCGTTTGAAGATTTCAAGACCAAAAAATCAGTTGTTATCGTATATACCGGCGAGAGCAAGGGCAAAACTAGTGCCAGTCTGGGGCTTATGACCAGAGCTCTTGGCAACCGCTGGAACGTGGCTTTTATACAGTTCATCAAACATTGGGGTGTAGGCGAGCACGTGTTTATTCGTGACATCATGCCGCTGTTTAAAGACCAGCTACATTTTTATAAGGGCGGGAAGGGCTTTTACAACGCCGGCGATTTGAGCGAACAGCACATAACAGAAGAG
>CAYGHF010000096.1:0-2262 GCA_964349795.1 uncultured Saccharimonas sp. (SeqCode)
CCCGTTTGGCACGATTGTAGGCAAGGTGCAGATCGCTATGACTTTCTTCGGACTTTTCGTGTGCTGCTGACATGGCACGAAATCTCGAAGCATACTGCGCCAGTTTTGACTCTAATATCACTTGAGCCAAAGCTATCTGCATCATAGAATTCTCTAGGTGGTCAACGACGCCATGTGTACTGGGCTCGAATATATAATTTGATTCTGAGATTACTTCATCGGCAGCGGCAGCTTTTTGACCACGCTCCTTAACAGCGTTGGACAATGAGATATGACGCACTTCCTGATTCATGAGTGAAACGTATTCTTGGTAAAAAACCTGCGTATTTTGATAATATTTCACTGCATCGGTTATGGGTGTGACGTTGATGTTTTGGTCTTTGGTCGGTAATTTATAGTACTTCTTAAACGGGATACCACGCTGCGACAATTGCAGCGCGCCGTGATGCCCAATGACAACAATCTCGTTTTTCGCACGGTCATAGGTACGCAACATTACCTCGATCAACCGTTGGTCAATATCGCCACTGAATCCGCCTTCAGCAGTGATGATGATATACAGCTCCTTGTCACTAACTTCTACCTGTTGCTGACTACGGCCAAACCTAAAACGCTCATCAACGCGAATCTGCGAGTAAATGTGCCATAAGGTATGAAAAAACTCGGTAGCTTGCAGCACTTGGTTACGAATCTGAGCTATACGCATGCTGGCGATTCCCTCAAAAACACTGGTAAGCTCGACAAGTGTAGCCATCGCCTTCTCTTCTCGCTCTAGTTCATTTGGCCTACGCATGTTTCGCCTCGCGATCTGGTTGGACTGTGTCGTTTGGAGCTAAAGCTGGAGCAACCGGCGCCGGTTCAGCCTTTTTGGTTGAACCCATTAAGCATTTCTGCAAAAGTTCGGAATGAGTTTTGTCGTAGTCTTCTTCCTTGCTAATTTTAGCCGCGTAGTCGTTGGCATTTAGTTTTAGAGTACTGACATCCAAAATCTGCCCCGAACTAAGATTCAAGACTATATCCAACATCAATTGCTGAGCGTACAAGGAGTAGGTGTCACCGGGGCTTTGATTTAGAATCTCAAAAATCCGCTTGCCTGTTTCTAAAGATTTCTTTGCCCCCGGCGCAAGTTCAGAACCAAAATGCGAGAATTCTTCGGCCTGCCGATAATCGGCCAAGACCTTTAGAGCTTGGGCTGCCAATGACTTTTGGCGCCTGTTATGACCAACACCACCAACACGCGTGACACTCAGCCCCATACTCACAGCCGGCCGTATACCATTCCTGAATATATCCATGTCGAGTATCCACTGTCCATCTGTTATTGACATAATGTTTGTCGGCAAAAAGGCGGTAATATCCCCACCTGCCGCTAGAACCACAGGTATACTTGTCAAATGCGCGCCGTTCTTTTCCAGCCGCCCTGCCCGCTCAAGCAAACTTGAGTGCGCGTAGAACATATCACCGGGGTAAGAATCACGTCCGGGGCTAATACCCGACAGCAGAGCTACCTCTCTGTATGCTTGGGCATGACTGGTCAGATCGTCATAGATAATAATTGTGTCCTGATCACATTCTTGCCACAAATACTCTGCCATGGCACAGGCAACATATGGAGCCAAATAGCTCATTATCAAAGACTCAAACATAGTTGACACCACGACTATCGCTTTGTCGATACCACCGTTTTCTTGAAGCCGAGTCAGTAGGGTATCGACATCGGTACGACGCTTGGCAATCAGAGCATAAACCACCACCTGATCAGTATTCTTCTGATTAATGGTTAGCTGCGTCACCATAGTACTTTTCCCAGATTTACTGTCGCCAATAGCCGCCAGACGCTGACCACGTACGACAGGGAACAAAGCATCTATGACGGTCACTCCACTCTCTAGCTGGGTATCCAAGAGTTTACGTTCATGCAGGGCAGGAGCGGCATTAAAGACAGGCCAAACGGCATCTGCCGCTATCGGACCCTTGCCGTCCAGTGGTTCACCAGTTACCGACACCACGCGACCAATGAAATCTTTGCCAACTTTGCTGACTAGTTCCTGATGTTGCAAGACGGCAACCATGCCTGTTTGCAGCATTTCAGAACCTAAGTGCAAAACAACGACATGATCGTCAAATATCTGATGCACAAAACCTTTACTACCATCCTCAAACATGATCAGCGCATGGATGCTGCAAGGTTGCAAACCAGAAAGTTTAACCAAAAACTTGTCGACTGCGGTCACTTCCCCGACAGGATGACCCGATTTAACT
>CAYGHF010000097.1:0-2114 GCA_964349795.1 uncultured Saccharimonas sp. (SeqCode)
GAAGTAAAACTGTGGCTTGTATCCCTTGAAGAAAGGAGTGTGTCGACCACCCTCTTCCTTGGTAAGGATATAAACTTCTGCTTCAAATTCAGTGTGTGGAGTGATTGTTCCGGGCTTGCAGAGTACCTGACCGCGTTCGATGTCATCGCGCTCAATGCCTCGTAGCAAAATACCAACATTATCACCAGCTTGACCTTGATCAAGATTCTTCTTGAACATTTCAACACCGGTTACAACTGATTTCTTAGTGTCACGAATTCCAACGATTTCGATTTCCTCGTTCACCTTAACGATACCTTGCTCAACACGGCCAGTAGCAACAGTGCCACGTCCCTTGATTGAGAATACGTCTTCGATAGGCATAAGGAATGGCTTGTCTAGTTCTCGCTTTGGCTCTGGAACGTTGTCGTCCATAGCCTTAACAAGTTCCATGATAGCGTCTTCGTTAGCTGCGTCGCCTTCGAGCGCCTTGGTAGCAGAGCCCTTGATGATAGGTGCGTTTTCATCGTAGCCGTTCTTTGCAAGCAACTCACGGATGTCCATCTCGACTAGTTCGATGAGCTCTGGATCGGCAAGATCCATCTTGTTTAGGAAAACAAGGATGTAAGGTACGCCCACTTGCTTGGCAAGTAGTACGTGCTCACGGGTTTGTGGCAAAGGACCGTCGTTGGCAGCAACTACTAAAATAGCGCCGTCAATCTGGGCAGCACCAGTAATCATGTTCTTAACGTAGTCGGCGTGTCCGGGCATGTCGACGTGAGCATAGTGACGCTTTTCACTCTCATACTCTTGGTGTGAGGTAGCAATGGTAATACCACGAGCTTTTTCCTCTGGTGCGTTGTCAATTTCGTCGTATTTTACTGGCTTGTTTACTTCGCTTGGAAGCTTCTTTGCAAGTACAGCAGTAATTGCTGCAGTCAATGTAGTTTTACCGTGGTCGACGTGACCCATAGTTCCTACGTTGACGTGAGGTTTAGTTCTGTCAAAATCTGCCATTTGTTATGACTCCTGTTTACTAGATTATTCCTATTATTTTGCATAAGCATCAATAGCTCATGCGAGTTACCGAAGTAGTATAGTCAAAAAACGGTTTGTTGTAAAGGGGTTTAGATGGCTGTTGAAGTGTCAGCACGACTTACAATCTGCTCTAATTCTGCCTCGTCGCCAAATTTACGTCCAAAAATAACAACTGCGTCAACTCCAACCCCGCCAAACTCAATTAGTCTAGGTGTTCTATCTCGTTTAACAGGGTTTGGGCAAAGCTGCAGTACAAACTCTCTACCGTCCTCAAAACCAGAAAAATACACCGTCTCAGGTCCCGAACAAGTGTCCGAACAGACTGTCATTTGGTCATCTAAACATCGTTGAATTCGTTCCGTCACAAGACAGCCTCGACTTCGGCTGGCTCACCCAGTAGGCAAGTGTATCCCATATCTATAGCCGTCGCATGAACATCTATGTCATTTTGAATGTAGCTGCCGATTTCATCAATTCTAACAGCCGTCCAGTGAGCAACTCGCGGACTGTCCATTGGTATCAGAGCGCCTGTGTCGACAATTTTGATGTCACCCTCTGACGTTACTATAACGTTATTTACACCTTCAAAATCTGGTCCTTGATTGGCTGTTTCCTCTATCATACGTAGGGTTGCGTCATACAAGCTCCTCAGTTGATGGGGGTTTGCGGCACTCAAATCATCAAACAACCATTGACCTTTTATTTCCGGCTGTACTGTGGCAATAACAGGTCTTTTGGTGCCGAAAGGGCTCTGGTATATCACGTGCTGGTTGGGAACAACCATGTCGCCAAAGTATTTCGTGTAAACAGCTTGGCCCTCGGTGTAGCGTTGGGTTGTTTCAGCAGTTGTTTGAGTCTGTCCAGTGTGTCTTAGCTTTATAACATTCGATCCGCCACTCGGCAGCGTTTGGCGATAAACAATCGTTTCACAGCCGCTGGCGAATGGCTCTGTTTCTAGCAAACCAAGTCTAAATGGCAAGGTGTCTTCGCGGATAACTTCGACTAGCCTTCTCAATAATGACTTAGGCAAAAACCTACTAGCACCAGTCACCAGTGTTTTCTCACCTCTGGCATCAAACAACTCTGCCCACCGTGAC
>CAYGHF010000098.1:0-2073 GCA_964349795.1 uncultured Saccharimonas sp. (SeqCode)
GGCTGGTATGTTGCACTTCACAATTGAAGAAGATCAGCTAAGTTATTTTAAAAACTTATTAGACTACGTTGACCAGATTCTGGGTCTAGACTTAACAAATCGTAGCGATATATCAGATGCACAAAAGCTAACCCTCAATGAAAGAGAAAAGGCAAGGGACAGCAAGAGCTGGGTAAAATCAGACCGACTTCGTGATAAGCTTGCAGCCGAAGGTATCGGCGTGCGCGACACAGAACAAGGGCAAGTTTGGTTCAGACTTTAGTCAACTGCCTTAATAGATTCGTTGACTTCGGCTTTGCTAAGTAGCTTGCGTGAGTTGAGATAATCCAAGACTATAATGCGAATACATCCAGCCAGCGGTATAGCCACCAGGCCACCAAACAGGCCACCAAAATTCACTCCAATAATTACAGAGGAAAAAACCAACAGTGGAGACATATTGGTGGAATTGGATTGAATTTTTGGTTGTAGCACATAGTTTTCAATCTGTTGGTACGAGATATAATAAATCAATATCCCAAGCGCGGATAACGGTGAATGGAACAAAGCAACCGTGCTAACTATAACCGCGCCAATGGTGTGACCAACCAACGGTATCAAACCACAAATAAACACTATAACCATTAGAGCAATTGGATAGCTAACATTGAATAACAACAATGGGATCAATATCATACCAGCCGCCAATGCTGCCAATGTTACTTGACCATTAACATAGCCTTTGATAACACTATACATACTATTACCAATTTCCTCTAAATGCTTCTCTTGGTCTTTGCTAACTAGTCTAAAGATAAAAGCAATCCAACGCGGACCCTCAATCAACATCATAAATGTCAGTACTAGAATGGTAAGAGTTGAAAATATACTACTGCTGATTTTTGTAAAGGTAGTAACAGCCGTACCTGTTGAATTATTGAGTCGATCAGACAACTCTTTGGAGAGTTTGTCTGTTTCATCCTGAAGGTTATAACGGCGCACAAAACGTCCCAGACCACTGTCTTCGCTACGCACGTCTTCTACCAAACCAGGTGCCGCATCTATAAAACTACTCGTCTGTCTAACAAGTGGCGGAACAATACTCGCCAAAAAACCCGCTAAAACAGCAATTATTATAAAGAATGACAAACTAGTTGCCAGAGTACGATTGCCCCGCCTTTTGCCAGGCAGACGTTCGGCTAACCAATGGACCGGCGCGTTAAGTGCCAGGGCCAGGAAAAACGCGGTCAAAATCAAAATAATCGCGTGTGAGGCCCTTTGTACTGCCGCCAGAAATAGAAACGAGATGATAGTCAATAACAAAACTCTTATGACGGTACGATTTGAAACAGTAATTTCTACGGAATCATCTTTTGTTTTTCGTCCAAATGCTAGCATTATGCTCTTATTATGACACGTCAGCCCGTCTGTGCAACAGGGCTTTATTATAAAGCTTAATTATATCGGCACCCACCACTGAAGTATCATAACGTTTAACGGCGTTTTGCTGTTCGGCATGTATACTCACGCGCAACTTATCGTCCATTAGAAAAAGTTCCAATCGCTTACTGAAGCCCTTGGTGTCACGCGGATTAAAAATAGTCTGTGGCCATTGGGCTAGAACACTGCGATAACCAATGTTATCGCCACCCAGAACAACCCCTGCTCCGGCCGCCATTGCTTCTATAAGCACAATGCCAAAACTTTCGCCCCCCAAAGCCGGAAAAACAGCCAATTGCGCTGATGCCAAAAGATCTGATTTTGCGATCTCGTCTATGTACCCCAGAAAGTGAACATTTGTAAGATCATGCTTTTTTACAAATTTTTCCAGCTTTGGTCTGTCAGGTCCATCGCCTGCGATGATTACTTCCGTCTTTGCCTGGAGTGAAGCGGGTAATTGTGTGATAGCTTGGAGCAATCTGTCACAACCTTTGCGTGGGACCAGTCGTCCTAAAAACACGATTCGCCCTGGCTTTTCGACCGCCTTACTAGTAAATTTATCAAGATTAATCATATTGGGCATAATGCTAGAGCGTATGCCAAATTGTGCCATCGCAAACGCTTCTGCTGCAGTCGACACGCTACATACAGCAT
>CAYGHF010000099.1:0-2030 GCA_964349795.1 uncultured Saccharimonas sp. (SeqCode)
AGCCTCAGTTGACCATATATACACTAAAGAATCTGGTGCAGAAGCCAGATGGCCAGAAGAAGTTGGCAAAATGGATCGTATGTTCGTTGGTGCTCTTGGGGCTGTAGGCGTACTAGGAATAGTCGGTCATGAAGCCAAACAAAGTGTAGTAGATAGCTTTCATCGTTTTGGGACTGGGTTTCGTGAGCTAAAAAATATTGTTTCAGGTAGTATTAAAAACCCTGTTGCAGAAAGGGCTAAAAAGTCATTTGAAAGCCAGCTGGCGGATAGGTCAGACCTTATCAGCGAGTTAACTAGTGGGGCACGAGATGCGAAAAACAGTGGAGATTTTGATACTCTCGCTAGAAACGTCAACCAAGCTAGTGTCAGCATAAATGAAATCTCCTACTCACGTGGTATGCACTGGGCAAGCAAACTTGGTTTGGCACCATCTATGGATAGTTTGCGAGACCAAGCAACCAACAAAGTACACCTTGAACTTGCTAAAGTACCGCGGACTGCTGCTGCCCGTGAAGCAAAATCGCGTGGTGATTGGACTGCGTACAATAATGAACTGGAAACCATTGCCCAAACCGCCGAACGACTTAAGGACAATGGTGCGACAGACAAGGAAGTACAGGATTTTATTGCAACTGTTGATCGTCAATTAGAATCAGTTCGTGCCAATAAGACTAGTGTCGAGACACTTGCCCGAAAGGACTTCATAGACGCAAAGGTTGAAGCCCAAAAAGTTGAAAGGCAAAACCGAATTGAGGCAAAACACGGCAGGCTAAAAAGCTTGGTGGACGTTGACCACGTGCTTGACCTAAAAGCTACCATTGACGACGCTGTGGCAAAGGCGAAGTCAGAAGCTACATTACTAGGCAATCAAACACAACTGGGCTTTAACGAAGCTGCGCTGCGTGCTGAACTCACTGAGAAGTACATGGGCAAGTACTTTGGTACTGCTCGTCCTGAACTCAACCCTAGTGATGCAGCTCTAGCAAAAGCACAAGCCAAGGTACGCTCAATGCTTGTAATGGACAACAAACAGCTGGAAAATCTGCGCAAAAAGTAGCCCGCACACCTAAAGACAAATCGGTGTGACGTTAATTATCCTTTTGCTCTTAGGCACGAGCGTTTTATACTGTAACTATGTCTGTGTACAAAGTTCTGCAAGATATTGAGGCAGAAGACCAGTTTCTTGGTCCTTTAACTCTGCGCCAGTTCATCTACGCAGCTATTTCTGGTCTGTCAGCCTACCTAAGCTTTATAGGTTTTGCTAAAAATCTGTGGCTACTACCGATAGTGCTAATGCCGATAGTCTTATTTGCCGGCTTTTTGGCTTGGCCGTGGAGCAAAGACCAATCGAACGAAGTTTGGCTGTTAGCCAAAATCCGCTTTTTCTTGAAACCAAGACGACGAATCTGGAACCAAAGTGGCATGAAAAACCTTGTCAGCATTACTGCACCTAAGAAAATCGATAGGCAACTAACTGATGGTCTGTCGCAAAGTGAAGTCAGAAGTCGCCTGCAGGCGCTAGCCAACACCATAGATAGTCGTGGTTGGGCTGTGAAAAACGTCAATATCAATATGTTCAGCCAGCCATCGTATGTGGCAGAGCAGGATGGTTCTGATAGGTTAGTTGACCCGTCGACACTGCCGCAAAATGTACCAAGCTACGATATTACCGCTATGGATGACGTGCTGGACGAAAAGAGCAACCCAACGGCATTACATTTTAACGAAATGATTACGGCATCGGCTCAGGCCCATCGCCAAGACGTCGTCACCAAAATGCAAGAAACCAGTCAGAGCAAACCACAGGCAGCTACTAGGCCAGATTTTTGGTTTATGAACCAGCCGGCTGCTAGTACCACCCCAGATGGTGATAGCACTTTTGCGGCACCGCCCGTTGTTTCTCCAGGGGTTGCAAGCCCAACTCAAAAAAACTCATCGGCAACCGCCGACGAGCAGGCATTGCTTGAAAAAATCCACAACGACCAAGCCCAGCCCGACCCGACAAACTATCATATGCTCAATATTTCACC
>CAYGHF010000100.1:0-2010 GCA_964349795.1 uncultured Saccharimonas sp. (SeqCode)
CGTAGAAACAGTACTAGAAAAAGTTGTCACTGATATACCACCACCACGAACCAGCCAAGCAACTGCCGCAAGAGCTTTGATTTTTGATAGCTACTACGACGACTACCGTGGAGTAATCTTATATGTACGTGTCTTTGATGGGCGTATTGCCAAATCAGACGAGATTACCATGTTTGCTACCGCCGTACACGGTCAGGCTCTAGAAGTTGGCGCACTGACTCCAGAAATGTCGCCGCTTCAGGCTCTAGAACAGGGAGAGATTGGCTACATTGTCACCAACCTAAAAACTACTCGCGAAGCTCGTGTTGGCGACACGGTTACGCTATACAAGAATCAAGCAACAGAAGCGCTCCCCGGCTATAAAGAAGTTAAGCCATTTGTATATGCTGGCTTCTTTCCAGAAAGTAACGAATATTATCAGGAGCTAAAAGACGCCATCGAAAAGCTTAGCCTAAGTGACTCAGCCCTGCAATATGAGCCAGAAAACTCACCTGTGCTTGGCTTTGGTGTACGGATTGGCTTCTTGGGGCTACTTCACATGGACATTGTCCGCGAACGTCTAGAGCGTGAATACAACTTAGAGCTAGTTGTTACCAACCCTTCTACAGATTATGAAATTTCACTATTATCTGGGGAAGAGATTGATATAAAAAGTGCCGCTGATTTACCAGATCCAGCCAAGATTGCCGAAATTCGCGAGCCTTGGATAAAGGGCGAAGTGGTTTGCCCTAAAGAATATGTAGGATCGGTCATCCAATTAATTGCCGGTAAACGTGGTCTGCAGAAAAACCTAAGCTACGTCGATGCCCAGCTGGCACTAATTGCCTTTGAGGCACCGCTAGCAAATCTTTTGACAGACTTTTACGACCAACTAAAGAGCATCACATCTGGTTACGGTTCATTCAACTATGAACTTGATGATTACCGTGCCGAAGACCTGGTAAAGCTAGATTTTTACGTAGCTGGTGAGAGGGTAGATGCGCTTAGCATCATGGTGCACCGTTCCGAGGCACAAAGTTTAGGGCGTAGCACAGTAGAAAAGCTAAAAGAAGTCATACCAAAGCAGAACTTTCAGGTTGCCTTGCAGGCTGGTGTCGGCGGCAAATTCATTGCCCGTGAAGACATTAGTGCCTACCGCAAAGACGTCACCACAGGATTATACGGTGGTGATGTGTCACGCAAGAAAAAGGTTTTAGCCAAACAAGCCAAGGGCAAAAAACGCATGAAACGCTTCGGCAAAGTAGACATCCCCGCCGAAGCGTTTACAGTACTACTCAAACGCGACTGAAATAACTAAACAGGCTCGACCTCAAGGTAGCTTTTCAAACGGCTGGCTCAGTAAAACTTAATGCCTAAGGAGTCGGGATTATGATATAAAGACCAGCCGACTCTTTGCCCAGTGGGTCGTTAAATCTTTCATCCGTGGATAAAGTGATTTTATCAATTCCACTCTTTCTATAGTTATACTCTTCGTAGCCACGCCACCCGCCCCAAGTGGCTAAGCTCAACAAACTTACCAGCGTTGTTATGGTTATTATTTTCTTTTTCATACTTAATTCTCCCATCTAACTGTAGCATCAAAGCGGAATTTAATATCCGTATCCTGAGTTGTTGTTCTGCCGTATGCGTCTGTTATGCCAACCGAGCCAGTCGTATTGATGCTCTGTTTTGCCGATTTAATAGTATAGTCATTAATACAATCACCTCCTAGATCATAAGGATTAGCATAACACTTTGCATCAATCGCAAATCCACAAACACTCCCGCCAGAAGTCCCTTTTGGGATCGAAACAACTTTTTTGAATCTTTTAGTTTTGGTTCCCCCACCAAATGTGAATTCAGAAAATGTAATCGACTTTTGGGTATTATCGTTCAGAGCCTTGTAATATACACAACTCTGAAACGTGCCATTTAATTGCGTTTTATTTGCTTTTTCGAACTTAATGTCCGTACGTGCTATAAGACCTTTTAGGGAAGAAGGTGGTGGGGGTGATCCACACTCATTTGCAC
>CAYGHF010000101.1:0-1859 GCA_964349795.1 uncultured Saccharimonas sp. (SeqCode)
TTTTAGGTCTGGGTAGGCCTCGGCGACGGCAAAAACGCTCTTCAGCGCCGAGGTAAACATGTTGTCCGCCTTGGCTGTTTCGGCTACGCCCTTGGAGTCTAAAATAGCCGTTCTGGCTTTGGTAACCTCTTCAAAAACCGTTTTTTCGTGGCTGGCATAGCCTTTGACGGTGTTTATTAGATTAGGAATCAAATCGGCTCGGCGTTTTAGCTGGACGGTGATATCGCTCCAAGCCTCCTCAACTCGCACGTTTAGCCGCACCAACGCGTTGTACATAGCCACACCAGCAATCAAAACTACCGCAACGACACCGATTATTATATATATTGTCATTTCAAAACCCCCTTTTATCTGTAAGTCCAGTATAACATCTCCAACAAAGAAGACCTATAATTGATCTTAGGGTCCACTTATGTTACAGTAGGCTTGTTATCTAAATATAGTCTGCGGAGTGAGTATTGGCGGAACAATATCCTATCCAAAACCACGTAGCAGCGGAACAATCGACAGTTGGGGAAGATATACCGCACAATCGTGTGTCAATCGGTCGCTTTGCTCAAAGGTTACTCAAATGGCATGAGTCCTCCGAGCAGAACAACCCACCCCACCATGCTAGTCAAACCGCTGTTGCGATATTCGTAACCAGTAGCTTGCTGGCTGGTTTTGGTGCTATCAAACCCCCTCTGGATAGGTCTGTACTCGACTTACGCGAAATCGCTCGTTCCCAGAGAGAATTATCTCGAGCGCAAGCTTTTTTGTCTGAAGGAGAGATAGCCTCAGCTACATCGAACAAAGAAAAACTGTTTGCAGCCGAGGTTATTCGGTCTGGGGATGGAGGAGTTTTGCGTGAAGCGACTGTACAAGCCCTTCCTGACCCCGCAGACACAACCACACTACCGATAGGAACAATTAACATAGAAGCGATACAAAGCATTCAAAAGATTAACCCGCGTATAATCCAAGATGTCGTGCAAAGGCTACTAGAAGTACATCAATTAACACCGTTAGCTGCAGCAGCCTTGACCGGAAATTTCATTCAAGAAGCCAAGCTTAATGCAAATGATGACCATGGTATTGGGCAATGGTTCGGTAGCAGGTTACAGGGCATGCCGGCAAATGATCTAATTGGACAAATAGACTTTGCTATCGAGGAAATGCTACGCGATGGTGATGCCGTCCGATATAAAGTATTAGAAACATTGAAAGATCCAAGCGCAACGATGGATGATATTCAGCTCGCCATTAAACACTGGGAACGATACGGCATCAAAGGTCATCGTGAAGCATATGGTCGTGCGATTTATGACTACATGATCACAGCAGTCAACCAATAACCTTGCCGTAATAAAATTTTACGCGACTACCACGCGAGGTTGACAAAAGTAACAACTTTTTGATTGTTTACATCACTACGAACATAAATTTCGGAACGACCGTTCCTGGAGCGATGCACCCGCACGCCTAGATTGTCGTTGTCACCTCCCCTATCCTGGCTTCTTGAGTTTGACGTACTTAACACCAGAGTGGTAGTGCTATCAAGATGGGCATAAATTGTCTCTAATTCTTCATAGTCGTGAGCGTTGGGATGCTGGCTGTTATCGCTCGATGAATAATCCATGCAGGTTCCGAGCTCAGCACCCGTCTCGTCCTGATGGGTCAAACCGAACGTATGACCAATTTCTTGACACATGACATGATTTTTCTCCGCTACTGAGTTATACGGTGCTTTTTGCATGTACGTATCATTTAACTTGACTGTTCCTTTGGTAATATGATCACCATTAATCCAAATAGATGCCAATCCCAGCCAACCATTGTTACCGTATTTGGAGTTGCAAACCTCGATGCGCCCAGGCGTG
>CAYGHF010000102.1:0-1648 GCA_964349795.1 uncultured Saccharimonas sp. (SeqCode)
ATACGAATCTACTGATGGCGACCAGCTAAAGCTGAACGCCTTGGACAAATTTGTTGTAGTCTGGAACCTGATTCTGAAATAGCTGCTTCACGGTGGCGCTTACGCCAGCAAAACTGCCAACACTATTACCACAACTTGCAGACCAGCTACGGTGGATATCTTTACCGTTCTCTTGCAAAAGGTAAATATAGCGACTGCTAAGTGGACAAACACCGCGCTCATCACTGAAGCTTGTTGCCCGAGTCTTTATGAAGCCAGAGTTAGCCAAAGAGCGTAAAAACACATCGTACGCCGACTTTGAATTTGTATACTGTTGCGTTTTCTCAACACTGTTGTCATAGCCTTTTAGTACTTCGACAGTTCTACTGTACTGATTGACAGTGACACGAATAGAGCGAAAGTCGTCTTGTCCAACAATCTTTCCCTGTGTGGTCATACTGACTTCACTACCAAACCTGTCTGCATATTCTACAAGGTTGGTTGTTGTTTTGGTCTTTGTGCCAGTACTAGTCGGGGTTGGGCGGCTAGACAACATAATAACAGCCGCTAATGCAGCAATGATGACAACTACGGCTCCCACAATGTATTTCATAGGTGTTATTATAGCACAAAAGACAAGTTTTAACAATACTTACGCTTGTCGCTCTAGGCGTGCGGTTCAAAGGCGTGTTTTATGGCGTCTCGATATTTGTCATAGACTATTCCAAGCGCCTCGTCTCTTGTGGCCCATTTATACGCATCATGCTCATCACTGAGCTGTGGCTCACCTTCAAAACTGGCGGTCACACGGTAGAAAATCAACACCAAGCTAACATTCTCTTTAATATCCTTGTGCAGTCGAACTGCGTCGAGTAACTCATGCACTTTGACGTTTTTGATATTTGGTAGCTCTTCGTTCAATTCCCTGCGAAGTGTTTCTTCGATAGTCTCGTCTCCATCCATCCTGCCACCGGGGACTTCCCAAAAACCTTTTGTGTTTCTCATGATTATTAGCTTGTCGCCACGGCGTATGACAGCCTTAACCCCAACATTAAATAATTTCTCACCCATAATGGCGATGCCGTTATCCTCGCTGGTGGATGTATTCACTTGACGCATGTTCCCTCAATCATAGCTTGTTAGGAGTTAATTTTTCTATATTCGTTTATAGTCTTGCTGACTTCGCCGTCACTTTTCAAGTTTTCCCAAAATTCGACGTTTTTTCGCTCTATATGCATGACATCTTCAGGGCCATGCATTTCCTTGCCCAGCTTTACCAACGATGCATTGGCACCAGCCACGTTGCCTCCCTTTTGGTACGAACCATCCTTTAGATAAAAGATACCTTCGATAGTTATCGTGCTTTGATCTATATGAGTAATGTTGCCAAAGTAGACCTGCCCTGAACCCAAGAAAACAGCTTGTAGTTTGTCTTTTTCTACCTGTTCTTGAACGTATTTTGCTGGAGCTTCCAGTGCGGCGATACGCTTATCCGCTGCTGCAGTTTTCAGCTCAAAGCTCTTCTTGGTATCACTCAGTTTCTTGGTTTGATATACCCCCAGTCCAAGACTCACTGCAATCAATAACCCACCAGCTGCCACTAGTATTAAGTTCCCACGGTTTTTAGATGTTTTTTGCCCGTCCATTTCTTCCCCTCTACTTACTTCCC
>CAYGHF010000103.1:0-1646 GCA_964349795.1 uncultured Saccharimonas sp. (SeqCode)
GTGAATCATAACAGGGCGCTTTTTGGTGCCATCATCTGCAACATATTCCAGCTTGAGACGATCCGGCTGTACAAAATCTAGCTGCACGGTTGCCACCTGATGCTCACGCCCAAGGGCGTCAGTCGCCATAAAGTCGATCTTTGGACCATAAAATGCAGCCTCACCTTCAACCTCATAATACTCTAGATGGTTATTCACGACCGCCGCTTTGAGCTGCTTCTGGGCAGTCGTCCATAACTGTTTTGCGCCCAGATAGGCATCGGTTTCATCCCTGTAAGAAAGACGCACTCGCAGCTTCATACCGACAGTTGTATAGAGCTCGTGGGCAGCAATGAGCTGATTATTTATCTCTTGCTCAATCTGGTCTTCTCGGCAGAAAACATGACTATCGTCCTGAGTAATAGAACGAACTCGGGAAAGACCGCCCATCTCACCTGTTTTTTCGTCTCGGTAAACCGTGGTTGTCTCTAGGTAGCGAATTGGTAAATCTCTATAACTTCTCTGTCTACTGGCATAAATGCGCGTATGATGCGGGCAATTCATTGGCTTGAGGACTAGTTCATCAGAGGTTTCTTGGCTCTTGACTAGAAACAACTCGTCCCCAAACTTTGCCCAATGCCCTGAAGCCTCGTAGAGGTCCTTCTTGGTCATATGTGGCACCCAAACCTTCTGATATCCGTATCGCTCTCTTAGCTCGTTTGAGAAGTCACACAACTGCTCTCTGAGTACAGTGCCACGTGGTGTAAATAGCGGCAGACCAGAGCCAACCATGTCTGAGAATACAAATAGGTCTAGTTCTTGCCCCAATTTACGATGATCGCGCTTCTTTGCTTCTTCAAGCATTGTCAGGTGTGTCCGCATTTCTTTTTCAGTTTCGAAAGCAACTCCGTAAATGCGCTGCATTTGTGGGTTACCTTCTTTACCCCGCCAATAAGCACCAGAAACCCGAATCAATTTGAAGGCCCCTACTTTACCTGTGCTGGCTACATGTGGACCACGACATAGGTCGGTAAAATCACCATTTGTATAAAACGAGACTTCGGCTATCTTGCTATCCTTTTTAGCCTCCAGCCCCAATTCGGTAGCATCAATGTCTTTCGCGGCCGTAGTACCGGCGCGCTTAAGGTCGTTTAACAGTTCTGACTTGTACGGCTGCTTGGTTTTTTTTGCCCAATCAATTGCTTTATCAATCGCAAGTTCAGATTTTTCAAAAGCTTGGTCGGCAGCAATTATCTTGCGCATCTCCTTTTCCAGTGTCGCAAAATCTTCGTTAGAAATAGACTGTTCGCCTAGATCAACATCATAGTAAAAGCCGTTCTCAACAACTGGTCCGACCCCAAACTTAACACTTGGCCATAGGTGTTGTACCGCAGTAGCCATAATATGAGCCAAACTGTGGCGCATAGCATGCAAATTGTTTGTTTCCTTGACCATATATCTCCTTGCAACCATCATACCATCTCTGTTTCGTAAACAAAAAAACGCCTCAAATGTTCTCGCAAATACATTCGAAGCGTTTGATCTGGAGGCAAAACACCTCTCAAAACTTCACAAGAATGAATTATACGCATACTAGTACTATTATGCTAGTACTTTAGTATTGTCATTATTACACCGGCACCTGTGGATTTTACACTCCCCTGTTA
>CAYGHF010000104.1:0-1525 GCA_964349795.1 uncultured Saccharimonas sp. (SeqCode)
GGTTTGTACTTACTGCCAAACAAGAGTTAGAGCGCCGCAAGGGGGCTAATGTTGTCAAGCTTGGAGGATGGAAAGTCATTACAACCTTGGACCTAAATGCCCAAAAGGTTGCTGAAGAACAAATCCAAAAAGGACTTAAACAGGTCAGGCGTCAAGGCGGCGACACGGCGGGTTTTGTGGCGGAAGATGTCAAAACTGGTCAGGTGGTCGCTCTAGTGGGAGGTGATGATTTCAATGACGCCACATTCGGTCAAAATAACTACGCTCATGATCTCGAACTACCCCCAGGATCTTCGTTCAAGGCATACGATTATGCCGCGCTTATTGACACTCAAAAAAATGTTGGTGCTGGGTCAGTCTTATACGACTCCAAAGGTCCGGTACCGGGCTATCCCTGCACCACCGGTGTAAGTAGCACGGGAAACTGCCTTAGGGACTATGATCTTCGGTATCCTGGCCCACTAACTCTTCGATATGCGTTAGGTGGTTCACGTAATGTTCCGGCTATCAAAGCGATGCTGATCACTGGTGTCGACCAAACAATAGAAGTCGCTCATAAACTAATGAGTAATTATGGTGATGATGGCAAACCCGATCCGACCATAGGCAATTATCGTTGTTACTATGACGAGAATAACACTCAGCAAGCACCATGTTATGCCTCATCAGCTATTGGAGATGGCGCTTACTTACGTCTTGATGAGCATGTCCACGGATATGCGACTCTCTCCAGAAATGGGCTAAATATCCCGCAAACATACATTATGAAAGTCCAGGATGCCTCTGGTAAAACCGTCATGGAATGGAAACCCAGCAAGGGCGTACAAGCCATTAATCCGGAATCCGCCTACATCGTAACCGACATGTTAAGTGATCCCAATGCCAGCTATTTTGCTAACAAAATTCATCGCTACAAAGGCTGGACGTTTGGGCTCAAGACTGGTACCACCAACGATAACAAAGATGGTTTAATGATGATGTTCTCTACTCAATACGCTGTTGGTACATGGGTGGGTTATCACAACCGGCAAAAAGTCATGAGTGGCGTCATGGAAACTATGACAACTCCAATCGTAAATGGCTGGATGCAAAACATGCACGCAAATCTAAAACCAGAGGATCGTATCAAACCCAGCGGTCTTCAAACGCTACCTGCGTTTATCGTGCGCGCCCATGTTGGTTTTAGCTCCATTGAACCGAGTCCGGCTACGGACTTATTCCCATCCTGGTATAAGCAACCAAGCCAAGCTAACGCAAAGCAGCAGATCGATCAGGTCAGCAATAAACTTGCCACCGAATGTACACCGCCACGCGCCGTGAAATCTGGAACTGGCGGAAATAGCAACATCTTCTCAATTGATAAATTCGTAGGTAGTGGGGTGGCTGAAATCACAGAGAAAGATGACATACATCAATGTAACGATATCAAACCAACCATTACAATCAACACCAGAGACATCACCTGTGCCAGCAGTGGCTGTACAATCAGCGCGACCGTGACACAGGGTACGCATTCGCTGTCTTC